>JANNBD010000217.1:0-9078 GCA_031385105.1 Chamaesiphon sp. OTE_78_metabat_374 | reverse complement strand
GGCAATCAAATGTCCAACCTGACTGGCGTTCGCGCCATCATGAAAGACATCCAAGAAACTCTCGCTGCCAAAAAAGGTCAAGAGTTCATCAATCTCAGTGCGGGTAATCCGGTGATTTTGCCAGAGATCGAGCAAATGTGGCGAGATTATACTCATGAGTTGTTGGATAGCTCAGACTATGGTGAGGTTGTCTGTCGGTATGGCTCCAGTCAGGGATATCAACCCTTAATCGATGCAGTAGTCACCGACTTTAATCATCGCTACGGGCTGAAATTGACCGCTAAGAACGTCTTAATTACCCCTGGCAGCCAAAGTCTTTATTTCTATGCCATGAATGCCTTTGGTGGTCAGACAACGGGGGGACAGATGAAGCAAGTAGTCTTACCCCTCAGTCCTGATTATACGGGTTATGGCGGGATGGCGATCGCTCCAGATTCGGTGTTTGCCTATAAGCCGACGTTAGACATCGACGGAGCCAATCATAGTTTCAAGTATCGTCCTGATTTTAGTCAGTTAGAAATTGGCGAAAATACTGGGGCTGTCTTATTTTCCCGCCCTTGTAATCCGACTGGCAATGTTTTGACTGATGAAGAGGTTCAAAAAATTACCAGTTTGGCAGCCAGTTATGATGTCCCAGTCTTAGTGGATTCAGCCTATGCACCACCATTTCCCGCGCTGAACTTCACAGAGATGACTCCAATTTTCGGTGAAAATATCGTTCACTGTCTGAGTCTTTCCAAAGCTGGACTACCAGGTGAAAGAATCGGGATTGCCTTAGGTAGTGAAAAATTTGTCGGTGTACTGGAATCATTCCAGACAAACATGTGTCTTCACTCCTCCCGTTATGGACAAGCAATTGCCGCTAAAGCGATTGCCAGCGGTAGGTTAGCAGATTTAGCAACTACTGTGATTCGCCCTTATTACCAGCAAAAGTTTGCAGTATTGGAAGCTGGAATAATGAAATACATGCCCAAAGATTTACCGTGGTTTCTTCACCGTGGTGAGGGGGCAATCTTTGGCTGGATGTGGTTTCAAGATTTACCAATTACTGATTGGGAGCTATATCAAGCTCTCAAACAAGTCGGTGTGATTGTGGTTCCAGGCAATTCATTTTTCCCTGGCTTACGGGAAGATTGGGTACACAAGCAGCAATGTATTCGGATCAGTCTGACTGCTAGTGATGAAGATATCACGATCGCAATGGAGCGGTTGGCGCAGGTTGTTGTGGGAGTTTACGGGAGGAAGTAATGATGTAGGTTGGGTTTTGCTTGAGCGCAACCCAGCCTACATCATATTCATATCACCCGCAGAATATCTTTGGTGTGCGAATCCATAACATTCTAAAAATGGAATTCAAAATGAAAATTGATGATATTTTTCATTTATCGTCAGGAGATACCGTATTTGTTGGATCGATCGAAGGAACAGATAAGCTGATTTACAACTGAAAAACATTACTGCCGATCGTAATCAGCGATAAGAATAGAAAGAATCCAATCATATCTAATAGCGTCGTTACCAACGGCGCGCTGATTAGAGCTGGATCGAGATTCAGTCGCTCAAAACCCATCGGTACCAGTGTCCCCATCGTCACGGCAATTACCGTGTTGGTTGCCATTACCGTCCCTGCCACCAGTGCCACCCAGCGTTCGCTTGGCAGTGTCCAAATTAGGGCAATGACTGTCATTGCCAATCCGAGTCCGACGGCTGTTCCTAAGCCTGCTAGCACCTCTTTACCGAGGATTTTGAGGGTGTCTTTGGTGGTGACTTCACCAACGCCTAGAGAGCGAATGGTGACAGTCAGGGTTTGAGTACTGACGGAGCCGCCCACATTAGAAAATAGAGGCATGATTACCGCCAGCACGGGGATTTTGGCAATAATTGCCTGAAACGGCGTAATCGCCTGAGATGTCCCGATCGATAGTGCCATAATTCCCAATAGCCAGGGCAATCTATTTCTTAACTTTGTCCAGGATGGCGACAGGGATGAATCTTCACCGGATACCCCCGCCAGTTTCTGGATATCTTCGGTGGCTTCTTCTTGGAGGATATCGACAACATCATCGATCGTAATGATCCCTACTAGTCGATCTTCGCGATCGACTACAGGTACTGCAATCAAATCATACCGCTGCATTTGTCGCGCCACATCTTCTTGGGACGTTTCGGTGTAGGTTTTGATTACTCGATCGCTAGCAATGTCGGTAATGGGCGTATCCGGCAGGGTAAAGACTAATTGCCGCAGGGAGACTACCTGCATCAATTTGCGACTATCATCAGTAACATAGGCATAGTACACTGTTTCCTTGTCTCGATCGCTGCGTTTGATCTTCGCTAGGGCTTCGCCGACTGTCAACCCTTGCCGCAGCCGCACGTATTCTGTCGTCATTACCCGTCCGGCTGTCCCTTCGGGATAACCGATAATTGTGGCAGTCGCTGCACGTTCTTCAGAGCTAAGTTGGGGTAATAGTCGCTTAACTACACCTGCGGGCAATTCATCAAATAAAGCCACCCGATCATCGGGGCGCATGGCTTCGATAATCTGACAGACTTGAGTATCGTGCAGGGCTTCAATTAGCTCCTCTTGAATCTCTGTGGGTAAATATTCAAAGACATTAATCGCCTTACCTTTAGATAATAATCTAAACGCGATCGCCCGTCGCTCTCCGGGCAACTCGCTAATATAGTCGCCCACATCCACCGCTGGCAGAGCGTTTAACTCTAACTTGAGTTGATTCAAATCAGTGATTTCGGACAATTCGATCGAACCTTCTTGACTCAGCATAAAACCTCCTAGCCTCCTCGTTCTGGGAGACTAGCTCGTCAGATTCTAAAGAAGGTTGTTTATAGTGGCAGATGGACTGTCGCCCATAATGTCCATTTTTTAATCAAAATTTAAGATCAACTCTCTTATCGTATCGCTGGATGCGGTCAGATGGCAATTAATTTAGGGGGTAGAGGGTAGTTGTGGATAGTGGATAGTGAATAGTGGATAGTGGATAGTGGATAGTGAATTAGACAAACTTGATCCCAGTCTCCCAGTCTCCCAGTCCCCACATGTCGATCGAAGTTACTACCCATACTATTCTCCGCGATTTATTGCGACATCAGCCGACGATTGCTGGTTGGAATCATCATCTGACGATGGCACGATTGGTGGCGCGGGCGTTGCGATTGTCCAAGTCGGCATTGATTCAGACGGGAATTGCCACCCATCGCCTGGAAAGTAAATATCGGATTAGTTATTTGATTCCGGCTTTGCTCTGGGGTGAGGCGGTGACAATTGCGATTCCGGCAGCTTTTCACGATCGATTAATTGCGATCGAATTACCTCAACTTCAGCAGTGGTTGGGCACATCAAAACCAGTTTATGCTGGAGCGCAACCGCCCACACCAGAATTTAAGGGGTTATGGATTGTCGATGCTCAAGTGTGGTTAGATATTCAGTTGCATCAGCCTGAACTCCTAGTTAGTCATCCGACGATTATTGATGGTGCCGATGATTTGGAAAACTGGGCAGAAGAATTATTAACAGTGCGGTTAAATACTCATGATTGGGATCATTTACGGCTGACTCAAACTGAATCAGTCTGGGAGCAAATCATCGAAATTAAGCTTCAGTTAATGGCATCTTTCTGGCAACGTCCAGACAATCCCTACAACTGCTATTTATTGGACGATCTCGATTTGTCATTACTGGAATCACTATCAAAAATAATTAGATCTGATCTAGCTCCAAGCTGGCACAAATTCTACCAAGAATCATCAAAAGTAGATCGACTAGTCTGGGCACAGATCGATCGAACTCGTGGCACTTTTACCCTGGCAATTACGCCTACAGATTTAGTCTCTGAACTCGCCCAAATTTGGGCGCGTCAACCATCAATTTTACTGACTAGCTCTGTCGATCTAACTGCCAAAGCGATCGGTTATCGCCAGGAATTAGGATTGAGTGACATCACTTCAATTAAGTTTCCACTTGATAAGCGGAAGGACTTATTCCAGCTCTACCTGCCAAGCTGGATGCCGATGCCGAATACGGATAAATTTAAACCAGTTTTAGTTGATGAAATTAAACACTTATTATATCTAACCAATAATCATCCTAAGTTCATCGTAATCTTGATTCAAGATACCCCACTCCAAGCCCAAATAGCCGCTATTCTCGCCGCCGAATGGGGTACGAGAGTCCAAGTCGAACAAACTAACCTTAATCAGTCAAATATCCTAGTCACTGGCTGGGAATTTTGGCAACAGCATCAAGATGATTTGCCCACACCAGCCATGATGATTATCGCGACATTGCCAATCCCTTCACTCGAAAATCCATTAGTTGCAGCAAAAGTTGGATTCTACAAGCAACAAAGACAAGATTGGTTTCGACTATATCTATTACCAACAGGATTGAGAATCTTGCATCGGGCGATCGCCCCAATGCGTTCTGCTCAAGGTATCGTCGCTATTTTTGATAATCGAATCGACAGGCGAATTTATGGTCAACAAGTATTAGCGTCTCTCAATCCAATGGTTAGAATTAGTTATATCGAATTAAATTCGATTAATTCTAAGTGGGGATGATCGACCACCCTTAGGGGGTGCGCTTGCGCGTTCGATTGCGATCATCTGAAATCGACAGGGTGTTTTTACTTTCACAGGAGGTCTATTATTTAATCCCCAGCTCCTACTCCCTTCCCACTTAAGCAATAGACATTTGTAATTCACTATTCACTATCCACTCACCACACTAGAGTCTAATTTTTCACTGGTAAGGGAGTAACTATGATTTCCCAAAAAACAACAGGTGCTGTTGAGGTAAGACATTTTCATTCTTTAGTAACTTTAGTCCAATATCTTTCATTTCCTGCTGAATCTGTTTTTGAGTAGTTTTATGGTGAGGTTTGATAAATACCTGAGGATCTTCACCTCGATACTCTGCTAGAACAACACGTCCACTTGGCTTGAGCGCAGCGGCAATTCCGACCATCATTTCATGGGGATAGCTAAATTCATGATAGGCATCGACCATGATCGCGAGATCGATGCTTTCGGCAGGTAATTCGGGACTTTGTTCGGTGCCCAATTGTGGTTGAATATTAGCGATCTTGTTCTTGGCAATTCGCTGTTTCAATAGTGCGATCATTTCTGGCTGGACATCAACTGAAAGTACCTTTCCTTCAGATACCTGTTGAGCTAGCAGTTGCGAAATATAGCCTGTCCCTGCACCAATATCTGCGACAACATCGGTAGATTTTAATTCTAGTGCTGCGATCATGTTTTGGGGTTGCTCCTCTGTCGCGCGATCTGCCCGCTCTAGCCAGCCGGAACCCTGATGTCCCATTACTTGGGCGATTTCCCTACCCATATAGTATTTGCCAGTCCCGTCAAAACTAGGCTGCCTGTAGCTGTAATATTTGGATTGGATCAGCGCAGTGCTAGTTGGCGCAGCAATTTGCCAACAGAGCAGACTGGAAATTAGAAGTTTGAACAGGTTTTTAAATACCATCGAGTGTTAAAGTGTTTGCTAAAAATGTTCCCACTTGACATGCTCCCACCGCCAAACGGAGTACCGTTATGGCGGGGGATTCTAAACTTCACAGCTTAGATTTTCTCTTTCTACCAGTCGGCTTGCTTGGAGGATTTGCATCACCCAAGCAGAGGTCGGTCTGTCCAGAGACGTTTTCTAACACAAGGCTAGATGTTCCTACGTGCCCCGCAGTACGAAGTCCAAGTTCAAGAATGTTCCGAGCGGCATTTTCATCGCGGTCGGAAACATATCCACAATGCGGACATTGATGAGTTCTAGTGCTGAGAGTTTTCTTGACTACTTCGCCACAGCTAGAGCAATTTTGGCTTGTGTAGTGGGGTGAAACTGCGATAGTTACTACACCGAATACCTTGCCGAAATACTCAATCCATTGGCGAAATAACGACCAACTAGCATCACTAATCGATTTAGCTAAGTGATGGTTTTTAACCATATTTCGCACCTTCAGATCCTCATACGCCACAAGATCGCTAGATCTCACCACGCACCTTGCAAGTTTCACTGCAAAGTCTTTACGCTGGCGACTTACTCTGAGATGCTTTCTACCTAATTTTCCCCTAGCTTTGACTCGATTATTAGATCCTTTCTGTTTTCGAGATAGTCTTTTCTGTACTCGTTTTAAAGCACGTTCGGACTTTCTCAAATAGCGAGGATTCTCAATTTGATTACCATCAGAATCGGTGTAGAAATGGTTTAACCCAACATCTAATCCAATCGTTTTACCTGTTGGCTCTCGTTGTTCTAATCGTTCTGTGTCGATGCAGAATTGGGCATAATACCCATCTGCACGTCTAACTACTCTGATTCGTTTGATTTGGTCAAGCTGGTAGAAGTGCAGATCGCGACTTCCCCAAAGTTTAAACATACCTGCCTTAAAACCATCTGTGAAAGTGAGAAATCTCCGATCTTCAGATAGTTTCCAACCACTGGTTTTATATTCAACTGATGCGTTGGTTTGATGCTTTTTAAATTTGGGATATCCTTTTCTGCCAGCTACATTCTTTTTGCAATTATCAAAGAATCTAGAAATCGCCGACCAAGCACGTTCAGCACTAGCCTGACGTGCCATACTATTTAGCTTCTTAGCCCAAGGGAAATCAGGACAATCAGCTAAAATAGAACAGTATCGACTCAGATCGTATCTACCAACACCCCGATTTTCCTGCCAGTATTTAAGACAGCTATTACGAACAAACCTAGCAGTACGAATCGCCTCATTGAGAGCGTCATACTGCTGTTTCGTTCCATCTAGTTTTGACTCAAATACTAACATTCTTACGTCAAGATACTTGGTATAAGCATAACGCAAATGCTAAGGTAGAACAAGGAGTTTGCTCGTCTCGTCGCCCACCCCTCCCTTCCAAGATCTGAAGATTGTTGGTTTCGTTCGGGGTGGGACTCCTCGCCTCACTCGCCTTTCATCCCACCACCAAGCGGAGTATCGCTATGGTGGTGGCATTCCCGTCTTTTTAGGTAAACATCTTAGAACATTTCCAACTTTCCATTCCCCGATCGAGCTTTACCCCTAAATTATGACTAAATCCACGCCCATCGATCGAATGACGTTTGCGACTAAACTAGCCTATGGAGCGGGAGACGCAGGTGCAGCGATTACGTCAATTATGCTGCTCTCGTATTTACCGCCGTTTCTGACTGATGTCGCCCATCTATCGCCAGGATTAGCTGGATGGAGTCAGCTAGTTGGCAAAATTTGGGATGCGGTAAATGATCCGATGGTGGGAGTTTTAAGCGATCGAGGTCAGATCTTTAGTGATAAAATTCGGCAGCGATGGGGGCGCAGGTATCCGTGGATGCTGTGGGGAGCGATTCCGTTTGGGTTGTTCTTCGCGCTTCAGTGGATTGTGCCGTTTCCTGAAACCAATCAATGGGGTTTGTTTGCTTTTTACACGTTGATTTCAATTTTATTTAATACCTTTTTCACGGTTGTAAATTTACCCTACACCGCGCTTACCGCTGAACTGACACAGGATTATGACGAGCGCACCAGTTTAAGTAGTTTTCGATTCACATTCTCCATCGGTGGTAGTATCGTCGCCCTGTTACTGGCTCGTACTATATTTCAAAATATTCAGAACCCAGCGACTCAATATCTGACGATTGGGTTGGTTTGTGCGGTGCTGTCGATCTTGCCGATCTTCTGGTGCGTGTTTGGTACATATGCTCGATCGCAAGTAGTATTAGCCCAGCATCCAGAAGAAGCTGCACCCGTTACCGGATCCCTCAGCTCAGAATTGCGGATCGTATTTAGCAATCGACCATTTCTATTTGTGGTGGGGATTTATCTCTGTTCCTGGTTTAGTCTCCAACTGACTGCGACAGTTATTCCCTACTTTGTGGTGAGCTATATGCGCCTACCACAGCAAGATTCACCGCTGGTGATTCTGGCCGTCCAGGGTACAGCGTTGGCGATGCTATCCGTGTGGAATTGGGTTTCTCAAAAGGTCGGCAAAAAAGCTGCATATTTACTCGGAACGAGCTGCTGGATCGTCGGTCAGGCGGGGCTATACCTGCTTCAGCCAGGTCAAACTACGCTGATGTATGTATTTGCTGTTTTGGCTGGTGTGGGCGTGTCTACGGCTTATCTGATTCCCTGGTCGATGTTGCCAGACGTGATCGAGTTTGACGAGTTGCGGACGGGACAACGCCGCGAGGGAATTTTCTATAGCTTGATGGTATTCCTGCAAAAAATCTGTTTGGGTTTTGCCATCGCTGGAGTGCTCCAAAGTTTGGAGTGGAGTGGCTACCTCAGCCCGACTGCGGCAGTTGCTGCACCAATCCAGCCGGAGGCTGTCCTCACCGCGATTCGGCTAGCCATCGGCCCAGCACCGACAATCTCACTCATCCTTGGTCTAATTCTCGCTTATTTTTACCCGATCACCCGCGAAATGCACCAACAAATTGTCCTACAGCTTCAAGAACGCCGCGAACGCAATCAGGATAATAGTCCTTTAGAGTAAAGACCTTCACTAAAAAGGATAGTTAGGTTGAAACCTGCGTGTGCGGCAGCAATAGTCTCTCCGGGTGAATAATCTCAATCTCCAAAAATTGCTGTTAGCGCATTGCCAGAACCATCTAGTGACGGGATAACATTGATACGTGATTTGTGGCTGCGGCTAAACCAAATACGGGCATATTGACATAGATTGATTCGTGCTTTCCTGGTGCAACCTCGTATGTTTCGTGCCAAATTCCGACACTGCCATCAGCACCAACAGATCGGTTAAACTGCTGCCATGCTTTGAGATGAGGCTCGCTGGGATTGCGGGCAAATTTAGTCAAATCAGCTCGCGACTTCCAGTATTGAACCAATCCTAACCCCCTGGGATACAGGAATCTTTCCGCGCCTAAAAAGCCTTGCTCTGGATGTTGATGAAGTGTTTTCAACATCGGAGCCATCGCCGCTGCTGTGGGCAGCCATTTTGAGACAGCCAGCAGGCGATTGATCCGCATCCCAATCATGAACACCACAAATCCTTCGTCTGTCTGCGCCGTGAACCGTCCAGCCATAATTC
>JANNBD010000188.1:0-10030 GCA_031385105.1 Chamaesiphon sp. OTE_78_metabat_374 | reverse complement strand
AATCAATAATACATTTGAACTATTGTAAGGCTAGTCAGCGACTAAAGTCACCGCTAGTGATGCAAAGTCCGCCTGCGCGGACTAATCATTGACAAATTTGCTACAAACTAAACAAGCATAAAATCTGTCGCCCCCAGTATCGGCTTGTTGGATAAAGTCGCAAGCTGAAAGGCTGCACCCGAACCCGAACCATCAGCATCAAAATATAGTCCACCCGAAGTCGAGTTATAAATGAATCGTTGGCTCGTATTAGTTGCTTGTGAACCAGAAGTCACTTTGAGTAATTGATTAGCATTAATGGCAATTCCAGGTACTAAGCCGCCGCCAAAACCCACCGCAGAAATGGCAATCTTATCTACACCAGTAGCAAAATCCGTAATTGTATCGATACCTTCAGTTTTCCCATTAAATCGAAATACGTCAGATCCTAAACCACCAGATAATGTATCATTCCCCGCACCACCATAGAGAGTATTCGTGGCACCATTTCCAGTAATAATGTTGTTCAGGCTGTTACCTGTGCCGTTAATTGCTGTGGTTCCGGTAAGGATTAATTGTTCTACATTTAGTACTAGTGTGTAGTTTATAGAGGATCTAATGATGTCTATGCCTTCATTGGTATTTTCAGTAACGATATCTCCAACATCATCGACAATACAAGTATCATTACCCTTACCACCAATCATTTTATCGATACCAGCAGAACCATTAAGAATGTCATTGCCAATGCCACCATCTAAAGTATCATTGCCACCTCCTCCAATAATAATGTCATCACCACTACCTCCGTAGAAGATATCATTCCCACCGAAATAAGGATTGAAATTATCAACTGAGCTAAACATACTTGAAGCAATAGTATCGTTAGCATTAGTTCCGTAAATAATATTATCTAAATTCAATAAATCTGATATTCCTGTTGTACTTTTATTTTTAGTGACAAGTACTAAAGGCTGATTTTCTGCATTAACTTTGATAACTCCCTCATGATTGTCTATTTGTAAATATGGTGACAATGGTTTTGAATCTTCCGCAACCACATGGAAGGCATTTTTTCTAAAGTTGGGATACCCTCGATCATAATCACGAAGATCCAAGAGACTATTGGCTAATCCTTTTGTAGATAGTAAATCTTCAAAAGCGCGAATTACTCTGAAATGTTCCTTGCCTACATCGATGGGATTTCCAAAATCCATCAAAATTGATTCATCTGCCCAACTAGCAAATTCATCATTTCCCGCAACACTACGACTACCTAAAAAAGCCCTAGAGAAGTTTGCTACTGTGTCAAAGCGTTTGGGTCTTTGCACACCAGGAGCTGTATAGTTAAGATCGTATCCGCCTATTGCTAGCAAATTAAACTCTGAAGGTGGATCGAGCGCGGTAATAGTATTTACACCACCCAATTGATTAGCAACAAAACGAGAGGCAAGTTCGCTACTTACTAACGATCCTAAGCTATGTCCAATCAGGTTAACCGAACCGCCAGTATTAATGCCCCAAGATTTTAGTTTATTAAAGGCAAAATCAGCAACAGATGAGATCCAACTGGCTGCGTCCCAATTTCCTGTTCCTGGCGGTTGTCCATTTGCGGCGGCTTCTGACCAGTCAAGAGTTAGAACTACATCGTTAGGCTTGGCTTTGGCAACTATATCCGCTAAATTCTTGAAACTGTTAGCATTATCGTTCCAGCCATGTATAACAACCCATACTTGACTACCTGCTGTCCATTTTTGTCTAACATTAGCCGGATCTTTACCTAAGCCGATGACGTTGAATTTAACATTACGATAATTTTTGTCCACATCAGAAAGTGGCCAACCGTTTGGTGAACCGCCAGTTATGCTTTCTTTTCCTGCTAAATTGAATAAATTTAGAACTTCACCACCAGTAAAGTTACCAATTTTCTCAACAAAACCTGTCCCCGCATTCCAGCCAGTATTCGTCGAAAAGAAATTTGAAATTTCTAAGTCTTTAGTTAAGTTGATTGTGCCATCAGCTTGTTTACTAGTGTCGATTTGTCCATTCTTATTCAGATCGATAATTAGTGATTTACCTTTTCGACCAAATCCGAGTTGATTTTTGGTTAGAAATGTTTTAGCAACCCCACTAATTTTGATCGTATCCGTCCCCGCAGAATCCTCAATACGAATACCCGCAGCATTATTAGGATCGATTTCGTAAGTATCATCTCCAGCACCTCCCTTGAGAGTATCTGCGCCCCCACCACCAGTCAAGGTGTCATTACCATCACCACCATCCAAAATATTCTTGCCAGCGTTACCAACAATTAAGTTATTGAGAATGTTACCTGTCCCATTAATTGCTGCTACACCCGTGAGGAAGAGTCTCTCAACATTGGCAGTGAGACTGTAAGTGATGGAAGATTCAACGGTATCTGTCCCTTCGTTGGGCTTTTCAATCACGATATCCCCAACATTATCGACCACATAGGTGTCGTTACCAGTGCCCCCAGTCATAGTGTCTGCACCAGCACCACCATTGAGAAGATCATTACCCGCGAATCCATTAATGATGTCATCACCATCCCCACCAATTAGTGTGTCGTCACCTTCTGTACCATTAATTATTTTGTCATTATTAAAAAGCTTGAGAACGTTCGCCCCTGAAATGTTCGCGATGTCTTCAATCAAACCTGTTCCTTTTTTTCCTCCAGATTGAGTTGAGAAAAAATTTGTAATAGTTAAATCTTTTGCAGCATTAATTTCACCGTCTTTGTCAAGGTCAATAATTAGAGATTTACCTTCACGACCAAATCCCATCTCACCCTTTTTTAAGCGTTTCTCAACAATTCCGATGATTTCCAGTCTGTCATATGTGCCCGAAGTATCTTCAATTCTACTACCACCAGCTTTGGCAGGATTTATCTCATAACTACCGTTTATTGTTTTAAGAGGATCTCCTATAAATCCTATCCGATAGCGATCGTCTCCTTCGCCTCCTTTCAGAGTATCTGCACCTTCGCCACCATTGAGATCATCACCATCATCCCCACCACTAAGAATATCATTGCCTTCTCCACCATTAAGGTTGTCAATGCCACCCCCGCCATTGAGAGTATCATTGCCAGCCTCACCATAAAGGTAATCACGGTCTGCACCACCAGTGAGAATGTCATTACCTTCTTCTCCATAGAAAGAATTCCCATTTGTTGTGCTGCCAGTTACCGTATCATTACCCGCACCGGGTCGGATGAAATTTAGGTTGCTAGTACTCGCCGAGATATTGATATTATCATCAGCAGAACCAGCGGTGAAATTAAGAATCTCGATATTGCGGAAGGTCGTACCGTTGTTGGAACCACCAGTAATTGTGCCGTTGCTAGTAGTGGTATAGGTTAATGTAATACTCTCAGTATCTGAGTAATTCCAGATACTGAGAGTGTCACTTCCAGCACCACCATCAATGGTGTCCGCACCTATACCAGCATAATACAATATTGTCCCTTCCCCAGTTCTTACACCGGCAGAGATGGTGTCGTTGCCATCTCCACCATTGATGCTGTCATTGCCATCTCCGCCAGAAAGGAAGTCACTACCCGCACTACCAATTACCGTATCATTCCCCTCGCCTGCATAGACAAAATTATTATTGGTGATAGCAGCAGAAATATTGATATTATCGTCACCAGAGCCAGTTTTAAAATCAAGGTTTTCGATATTGCGAAAGGTAGTACCATTGTTTGAACCACCAGCAATGCTGCCATTATTGGTGGTTGTATAAGTGATGATGATACTAGCTGTATCTAAATGGCTGTCAAAATAGAAGGTGTCATTGCCTTCTCCACCATCAATTTTGTCTGAGCCTCCACCTGTAACTAATCTTCTGGGAATGTTTGCTTTGTTCCTAGTCGCTTCTGCTGCACCTGCAAAAATGGTGTCGTTACCATTCCCGCCATTTATAGTATCGTTACCATCTCCACCGTAGAGAATATCATTGCCATTTTCACCATTTATAGTGTCGTTACCATTTTCATTAAGGTTGTCACCATAGAGGGTATCGTCGCCATCCCCACCATTAAGAGTATCATCGCCAGATCGACCAATAAGAGTATCATTACCATCTCCACCATTGAGAGAGCCACTACCGTAAAGATTATCATTACCATCTCCACCATTGAGAGAGCCACTACCGTAAAGAGTATCATCACCAGCATCGCCAAATAGGGTACCTGCAGCAGTTAGAATATCAGCACCATCCCCACCAGAGAGAAAATCAATGCCAGAGGGGTAACGATTGCCAGTTTTAGGATCGTAGTATTGAGGTGGAAGCCCACCATCAATAATGTCATCACCACCCAATCCATAGATCGTATCGTTATCAGTCGTACCGTAGAGACGATTCCATTTCTCATCTCCAAAAACATTTTGTTGCTCGACATCTACAGATTGTCCAGCAACAGTAATTACAGTATGATCGTTCCCTGCTCTCAATCCAGCTAAAGTCCCAGCCGATAAAGTTTTCCCAGTTGCCAACAGCAGAAAAATCGCCCCTTCATCTCCAGGGGTATCCACATTGCCATTGAAAAATCGGTCTAATTTATGACCAATTTCTTCTAAAAGTAACTCTGCTACAGCATTCACAGCCGCTTCGACTCCGCTCAAAGCAAGCCCTTCATACTGTGCCAAAAAATCTGAAGATACAAAAATTTTGTCTAAAGATGCTGCATAGGCACCATTCGCTGTACCTAACTCGCCATTCGACAAAACTTGAATTTCTGGTAGCAGACTAAAATCTCCAGATTGAAACTGGTTAGCAATTCCTAATCCAATATTTGTGTCAAAGTTATCGCCAAAAGCTACCTGCAACTGTTCTAAAAAATTGGCTTGTCTGGCAAACCGCCCAAGTGTATCGATGGCTTGAGATCTTGCTCTACGGATCAACTGGCTGGCTTGAGGATTCATGGCTTATCTATAGTCTTTTGCTGTTTGCTGAGTAAAGATTAGATTCAAATTGACACTCACCTATCATTACTACAATTAAGCATACCCAGATACTCAAAGAACACAACAATCGATCAAAGCCACTATCTGTATATTTGTCCAAAGCAAATTATTCACTGCCAATTAGCAAGATAATATAGCTACAGCAATCCTCTTGAAACTCCCAATAGATCCTATCGATCGATCAACAGCCGAAAAATAACCAGCAACCAAGCCAAAGAGATGTTAAATTTTTAGATAGCTGATTTAAAATTTTGCTGTCTTGGGAGCGTAATATGATCGTAGTTTTTAACCTGGCACTGTTTGCCTTGGTGGTACTCTCTTTCGTGATGGTCGTTGGCGTGCCTGTTGCTTACGCAGCACCGCAAAGCTGGGATCGATCGAAGAAACTTCTGTTTGTCGGTTCAGGAGCCTGGGGACTGTTAGTAGTCGTCGTTGGTGTCTTGAACTTCTTAGTAGTTTAGACTACCAATCCCCCATCGGTTGCGAGCCAGACTGTTTTGTCACAACTGCAACCGATATGTCTATTTTTTCCAATTCTCACCTCTCCCACGGTTACTGAGCGTAGCCGAAGTACTCCCCCAATGGCATCTTTTGAAGGCACTCTGGTTTGTGACAATTCGCTGCGGTTTGCGATTGTGGTTGGTCGGTTCAATGATCTCGTTACTAATAAACTCTTAGAGAGCTGTCAGGACTGCCTGAAACGTCACGGAATTGACGTTGACCCCAATGGAAGTCAGGTAGACTATGCGTGGGTACCAGGCTGCTTTGAGGTGCCCCTGGTCGCCAAGAAGCTAGCTTATTCCGGCCGATATGATGCGATTATTTGCTTGGGCGCAGTAATTCGCGGCGATACACCTCATTTTGATTATGTATCATCAGAGGTTTCTAAAGGGATTGCTGCTGTTGCCTTCCAAAGTGGTACACCCGTTGTCTTCGGTGTGTTGACTGTCGATACCATGACTCAAGCCCTCGAACGTGCCGGAATTAAAGGTAATCATGGTTGGGGCTATGCCTTGAATGCGATCGAAATGGCCACTCTAATGAAGACATTGCCTGCCGCAGCTAAAGATACTTAAAATATCCTCTATTTAGACAAATTAAGATTTTACGTTAGTGATTCGACTTGAATAGTTCGCGATTAAATCAGTTGGTATAATTAGGGCATGTAGCTAAGTTTACTTACAACGGAGGTGAATGATATGCGCCCGATGATTTGGCATCCAGAACCAAAAGATCAAAATGTCAATCGCTATCTTGACAGCATGAATCATGCTCCATATTTTGGATTGATCATTGCCACGCTTGGTTTCTTTTGTCTATTTACTTTTGCGATCGTATTAGGAGTTTTCTAAATTAAGCGATCTTATTTGAGAGCTTAATTACTCTAGGGCGGCGCGTTGTAACCGCCCTGAGCATTAGATTCTTCGATCGAACTACTACTTGATCGGAGCTGGCTTTTTGACCTTTTTAGGTTTGAGGTTTGTACTCAGAAATCCAGTCGTCATCATCCAAGCTTCCGCTGCTGCTCCTGGGACAAAACCTTCTCTGTCATTACTCATAAATCCATGCCCTGCATTGGGGAATTGATTTAAGATATAGCGTTTCTTCGCCTTAGATAAAGCAGCCGCAACTCGACCATGTTCTTCAGATGCAATCAGTTGGTCTTCACTACCATACATCAACATGATCGGTGATTGGATCGCGGGGATGCGATCGAGCAATGATTTTTGCCCCAGTGGATTACCAGCAGCGGCATCAATTCCGCCACCATAGAAAGAAACAGTCGCTTTGATTTTAGCCGCATGGACGGAACTGGAAAGGAACGCATATCTGCCGCCCATACAAAAACCAATTACGCCAATGCCATTAGCATTAATTTCTGGTTTGCCTGACAGAAATTCGATACTTTTACCCACATCGCCCATAATGGCATCATCGTTGAGGGATTTTAATTTGGCAATTGCATTAGGCACATCAGTGTAGGCATAAGTAGTTCCCCGATAGAAGTCAGGAGCGATAGCTGCAAATCCAGATTGAGCCAATCTGTTACAGATACTCTTACACCATTGGTTTAGCCCAAAAGCTTCCATCAACACAATTACTGCCGGAAATTTACCCGTGCCAGCAGGAGCTACATAATAGCCTGGTAAATCCTTGGCAATCTGGACATTTTTACCAACCGGAGTAACTGCCTTTGTCGCAGGAGTGGTAGCTTTAGGATCTGGCTGTTTAGCCACACTTATTCCAGCACCAGCAGCGATTGCCGCAGTAGCAATGCTGGACGCTCCAAGTAATATATTCCGTCGTTTCATCGGTGATTTTATTAACTATTGTCGATCGAGTGTTAGTTCTCAACTATAGCAATCTAAGCCGCAGATCATCATGGCAAAATGCAAAATCCCGCTCATGAAGGAGCAGGATTTTACGAGTCAGAATAGAATCAGGATCCTTAGAACACAAAAGTTGTCCGAATCGTACCGAGATACTCGGTTGGATTGGCTGAATTGTGCTCAGGATTAGTGAGGATCAATAACCCTGGCGTAATGAAGAGATTGTCACTAGCTTTATACTTATAGAATGCTTCGATGTGCATACTAGTAGCTCCATCGACACGCGCTGCTGTAGCTCCACTATTGCTGGTTAGTTTTGGTTGCATTCCCACTACAAAACCTAAGGTACTGCCTTTTGAGCCAAAATCTTTGGCAGCTAAAGTTGCTGCATAGTTCCAGATCTCAGCACTACCCCCTGCACCAGTTTCCCGCTTGGCTTGAGTCAAACCACCCCAAGCTGAGAAAATCAGATCCTTGGAAAGATTGGCACTAGCAACCAGGGTATAGTGATTAGCAGTAGTTGGAACTAACGTGGCAGCGGTAGAGTTAAACGGGTTATTGGCGATGTTACTACCATTGGCACCCGACAGACCTGTCCCAGCAGAGTTGTAAGAACGTGCGTAGGCAACACCCAAGCTCACATCCTCAGAAGGCTTGAGGGTGAGCTGAGAGAATAGCACATTGGAACCATTAAATAATCCCGAACCATTGGTAGCAACGTTGGTTGGATTATTCGCTGATTCAGGAGCTGTGCCAGACCCGCCAGGAACACCGACGCGAGGTACGGCATAGCTCAATACCAAACCTAAGTTGGGACTGAACTTGTGGTCTACCCCAATGCCTGCACCTTCATTGCTGAGGCGATAGATCGGTGCAAACCGCCCAAACCGTGTAACTGCACCAGTTCCAGCAGCTTGGTGTTCGGGGTTAAATGTGAAGTAGTTGTCATTAAACTCACTACCGACTGCTTCGACAAATACTTTAGTCGTAGGAGCTAGTGGTAGCTGATACTGCAATCTGTGCAGGGTTGCTGCATTATCATCACTACCTTCAAACCCCAGCCGTGCCATGTTTGTTCTAGCCGCAGATGTTGTGGCAGATCCAGCAAAACTGTTGCTGTTACGCGCTTGGAGCCGAACTAACAGTAAATCTTTGCCAGTGAAGCTACTGCGGAAATTAAGGCGAACCCGATCTGAGAAAATTGTGCTGCGAGTTGCGGTAGCGGGGCCACCAGCTAAACCAGTCACTGCAAAAATTGCCTCTCCAACCAGTTTGGTGGTAGTCGAGAAACTTTTGGCTTGGAGGTCGGCGATTCTAGTATCGATGGCCTTGATCCGCGCATCTACGCCTTGTAGCTCAGTCCCAAAAGATTGGACTAATTGCTTGAGCTGGTCGAGATCTTGCTGAGAGACTTCTGGCGGTGCTGGTGGGGTCGGTGGCACAACCTCCGGTGCTACTGGTGGCGGGGTGACAACTTCAGGAGCTACGGGAACGATTGGAGTTGCCCGTCTTTTTTTGATCATCTTGCGGGGCTTTCTCCTGGCGACTAGCTCCTCCATTGACTGGATACAACCGTTGAGACTAGTTGCAAATTCTTCACGGGATAGAGCGCGATCACCTGTAGGCATATCGCTACAACCGTATTTCTTATTCAAGGCTTGGAGAGTTTGATAAGCCCAATCTCCAGGTTTGACTTCTACTGATTCAGTTGCTTGATTGAGTTGCTCGGCGGTAGGCTCTGCGCCCAGAGTGGTAGCGAGAGGATTCGCAATTTTGAGTGAGGGCGATTTTTCGGGAGAGAAGTTCGGCACAGGAGTCGCGGCACCCTGAGGAGTTACGCCATTAGCCGTGCTGCTAGGTTTCGCTTGAGCGGAGGCTGCGCCAGCCATCAAAACAGCAAGACTAATTAGGAGCGGTGATAGCAAACTTTTCGATAATAAATTTGTCATTGTGTAGATATTTTCCTCACACTTGTGATTTTTTTGAAAGTCAAGTATAGCAAGCTACATTTTGCAATGTTAATTCTTTGATTTCTGCATCCTAGTTTACCGTTTATCTTCAACAACTCAACAACTCACTAGTAAAAATAGCGAAAAACAATATTTGCACCATACCGAAGAAGGATCTGTTTTAAGTCTCAGTAGCTCAGGCGACAAATGATCATAATTGTCAAAACAATCAAGGTGGTGAGCAGACACTGAGACTAGAAAATCAGAAGGTGATAAATGCTACAGTCAAAGACTAGGGAATGCCCAGATCAGGTTAATTTTGACGAATCTTTGATCGTAATTTGATCGGCACAGATGTTTGGAAAGTCGTACTACTACAATAGAGGAATCTTGATAATTCACTTTCTATAGATCGGGGTTTAATAACAAGGGCGATCTTGGGTACTCTAGAAGAGGGAACAGATCATCTAGATCGAATCGATTTTGCTGGTACTACTTAGATAGATTTGAGACAATGACGATTCGATTACCGACGGTAGGCTCTGCCAATGACATTAGAGATCTAAAATTTGATGCGCTAGTTTTGATTAAAATTCTAAATTCAAATACAACTTCAATCGATCGGGTAGACAAAATGATTACTGATGTTAGTTCTGATGAGGCGGCGAGCTTGACTGAAATTTCCCAGGATTTGATGAGTTTACCACCTGAGCTGGAAGATCGCCAGGATAGCTTCGATGGGTTAGACGATCAAACAATTGTGCGGCGGTTTGCGCGCGGTAAA
>JANNBD010000156.1:0-11717 GCA_031385105.1 Chamaesiphon sp. OTE_78_metabat_374 | reverse complement strand
TTTGGGTTTATGCTTGCTGGGCGTAATTGGGGTTGGAATAGGTCAATGGTGGGCCAAAAATAATCTGGCTCCAATTGTAGCTCAAGAACTGACAAAAGCACTGAAAAGACCGATTAGTTTGGGTGAAATTGAGCATATTTGGTTTGATGAGGTACATCTGACCAATGCTAGTATTCCGGCAAATGGTCAGGATCTTAATCGATTAGTGGTGCAGGATGCGATCGTTAGATTCGATCCGATTAAATTGGCATTCGATCGAACATTAAAATTAGAGATTAGATTAGTTGCTCCGAGCATTTATCTGGCGCAAAATATCAAGGGTAAGTGGATCGATCTCCCCGCTCAAAAACAGACTCCACCTAGTCCAATTAAGATCGAAGTTGGCACGATTAATATTGAGAATGCTCAAGTTGTCGTGGTTCCATTTAGCAAGAATCCCCAGCCAGTGACGATTAGTAAAATTAATCTTCAGGCGGAGGTAGATGAAAGTCAGCAGCGGGCTACATTTAACGGTGGAGCGCAGTTTGAGCAGCAGGGACAGGTGCAGATTCAGGGCAATACGCTCATTGCTAATGGCAAAACTGAGCTAGTAGTCAAAGGTCAAAAGCTCGATGCTGCCGCCGCAACGCGAGTTGTCAAAATACCTGAAGTAACGATCGTGCGCGGTACTGTGGATGGCGATCTCAATTTAGCGATCGAGCCTCAAAAATCTCTGAAGATTAGTAGTAAACTATTAGTCCGTGATGGCAAACTGGCGATCAATTATGTGCCGCGTAATCTAGACCAAATTAATGGCTGGATTGAAGTTTCAGAACGGGCAGTTAAGTTCAATGATGTCTCTACTAAATACGATCGGGTGGCGGGGGTAGTTAGTGGCGATCTCAATTACTATACTGGCTATCAGCTCAAGGCTAAACTAGCACCGATCACCCTACCAGATATTATCAAAAGTATCGATGTTCAGTCACCTTTTCCCCTCGCTGGTACGGCAATTGGGACATTACAATTAGGCGGAAAATTAGACCGACCAGTTCTGACTGGAAAGTTTAATAATAACCAGCTTAATCGAGTCGATCTAGTCGATCTCGATCGAGTTAGTGGTAACTTTAAATTTGCGAATAATAAAATTAGTTTAAACGCTACCGCCCAGCCTAAATTGGGCGGCACGATTTCTACTCAGGGCGAAATCCAGCTTTTAAAAACCCCCCAAACCCGCTTTCAGGTGCAGGGGAGTCAACTGCCTGGAGATGCCCTCACGCGGCTGTATGGTGCCAGATTGCCCGCGCAGGTACAAATGGGTGCGGCAACGGTGCAGGGGACGATTGGGGGGGCTGGTACCGACATCTACACCAATCTGCGGGTAGCGGCACCTGATGGTACTTATCCAGCCACGGCAGATCTTCAGGTTACGCCTCAGGGCAAAACGATCGTGCGGGGGGCAACGGTAGCCGCAGCAGGAGGCAAGGTACTAGCGACGGGGGAAGTAACTAGAACTAATTGGCGGCTCAATTTCCAGCCGCAGAATTTGGATACGCAGAAATTAGCTCAGATTGGTAAGTTCAGTTTACCGACTAATTATGGTGGGAAATTAGATGGAAATATTCAGGCGGCGGGACTAAATAGCGATCTCGATCTTGATCGAATCCAAGCAACTGGACAATTGAATTTACAGCTAGCAGCAGGGCAAATTGCGGCGAATCGGTTGGCGATCGATCGGGGTAGTTGGCAGGCTAATATCAGTAGTAATGGGCTAGATCTTCAGCAGTTGGGGACTGCTAAGTTAGTTCAGGGCGAGAGTCAGTTGCCAGCCGGAATTGTCAGCGGCAATTTCAATCTCAGCGGTAACAATTTGCAGCAAATAGATCTCAATCAAATCCGCGCCACAGGTAGCGGAAAGGTAAAGCTTAAGGCTGGTGAAATTCAGTCGGGTAATCTCACTGTTGCCAATGGTAATTGGCAGGGATTATTTACAGCGGATCTAAAATTAGCCGACTTTAATCCTCAAATCAACGGTCAATTAACAGGAACGTTTAACCTTGCAGGTAATCTGCAAAAATTAAAGCCTGAAGCAATTCGCGGTGTCGGTAACGGCAGCTTGAATTTACCCCAAGGCAAAATCATTGGCAACAACTTGCAGATTGATCGCGGTAAATGGCAAGGAAATCTTCAGTCTTCAGCTTTAGTTTTGGGTGGTTTAACGCCTGAGATTCCACTGAAGTTCAGAACTGCCAAGCTTGATGGCAATATCAATATTGCTGGCGATCTGCAACGTCTGAAACCTGAATATCTAAATATCTCAGGCAATGCTAAATTAAGTCTAGCTGGTAGCACGATTGCTGGCAGACAACTAGAACTTAAATCTGGAAAGTGGCGCGGTAATTTTGGAATCGATCGATTAAAACTAGGTAGCGTTAGTGACGATCTACCTGAAGACTTTGAAGCTGCTCAATTAACTGGTAATTTCAGAGCGGCGGGGGATCTGACGAAATTTAATCTAGATCGATTACAGGTATCCGGTACAGGTAATGTGAGCATTGCTGGTGCTAAGGTTCGCGCTACAGAATTTAAGTTAGATGAGGGAAATTGGTCGAGCGATCTAGCGATCACGGGTGTCCAATTGGGCAATTTCAATCCCCAACTGCCGCCACAACTTCAAGCTAGTAAACTTAGTGGCAAATTCAAGCTAGCTGGAAATGTCAACAAACTAACACCAGCGGCAATTCAAGCAAGTGGTAATGCAAAATTAAGCCTCATTAATGGCGGCGAAGTTGATGCTAAAAATCTGAGTCTGGCAAATGGAAACTGGCAAAGCAATTTAGATATTCGGGGCTTGCAATTGGGTGCGGTTAATCAACAGCTCCCAAAAGCCATTCAAGCTGGATTATTATTTGGTAAGTTTCGGACTGCGGGTGATCTAAAATATCCCGAACTCGAACAAATTCAAGCTAATGGTAACGGTCAAATCAGAAATATCCTGGGCGGAAATATTCAAGTAGATCGACTGAAGATCGATCGGGGACAGTGGCAGAGTAATGTAATTGCCGACAGATTAAAAATTGGAGAGCTAGCTAAGTTCGCACCTGAAAATATTAAAAGTGTTGGTAAACTAGCTGGAGTCCTGAGTGCAAACTGGCAAATTGGCGGTAGTCTTCAGACAAATAGTCTCGCAAATTTTGAAGTATTAGGTCAAACAAAACTGACAGACTTTCAAGTCGGACAACTTAAATTTGACCCTAATTTGATCGGCAATATTCGAGCAAATCCAGGGCAGGGTGTAGATATCACTTTTGCGGGTAAGACTGATAAATTAGCACTATCACTCGATCGCAATTTACAGCCCCAAAGTTTTGCAGTTCAACAGCAAGGCATCATTGCAACTGGAAATGTTGACAATAAAGTTTTAGGGATTAACGTCGAACAATTACCGATTACTTTACTCCAACCGTGGATTCCCAAAAGTATCGGGATTCAACCATACAGATTTGATGGCATTGCTAAGGGAAAAGTAGCCATCGATCTCACTAACTATCAAGTATCTGGCAATCAACTGGAAATCACCAATCCGATCTTTGGTGCCTTTCAAGGCGATCGACTCCTGACGAGTTTCCGCTATGCTAATGGACGACTCAATCTCGACAACACTTCAATTCAGCGCGGCGAACATACTTACAATATCGATGCAAATATCGACACTACCGCCAGTACCCCCACCTTCCAAACCAAACTTCAAGTCCCCAAAGGCAGCATCGAAGATATTCGCAACCTGCTCCAAATCTTCAGCTTCAACGATTTATTTGTCCCTTTCAACCAACGTAAATACGGCACCGCCGCAGATCTAGCCAAAACTGCCAAAATCGCCAATCGCCCCCAACCCCTCTACAATGAAATCCGCCGCCTGTCCGAACTACAACGGTGGCTGAAGCGCGAAACAGATCGCCAGCAGGCAAATACCCTCATCCCCGATATCGGCACCCTCCAAGGCGAATTTAACGGTGAAATATCGATCGCTAATAGCCTCAAAACCGGACTGAATACGAGCTTCAAAATCGATGGTACCAACTGGCAACTCCCGCGCGGACAGCAGGAAAATCCCTACCAGATCGATCGACTTCAAGCCACTGGCAACTGGAATAATGGTAAGCTCCGGCTGGAGCCGCTCAACCTGACGATCCAAAATAGCCAGATCGACATTGCCGGAGATTTTGGGGTCAATAGTCAGAACGCCAAGCTAGATATCAAAAACGTTCCTACCGAGTGGTTAACCAGCTTTGTCGAGCTACCTGTGGACATCAAAGGCGGCATCAACCTTGCGGCGCAAATTAGTGGGAATCTAGCCAATCCCCACGCCAGCGGAAATATCTCGCTCACAAATGGACAGCTAAATAACACTAAACTCCAAGATCCCAAAGCTAGTTTCAATTACTGGGATGGGCGACTGACTTTTAATGGGGACAGTACTTTTAGTAACAGTCCAATTATCTCTCAATCAGATCGAATTAAAATTAATGGCAGCATTCCCTACCAACTACCGTTGAGTCTAAAGCCCCCAGCAAGTCGAGATATTAATATTAACATGACCCTTGAAAATCAAGGTTTAAAAATCCTGGATGTCTTGAGTAAACAGCAAGTTAGCTGGCTCGATGGACAAGGTAAAATTGTCCTGAATATTGATGGTAAAATGAAACGCTCTGGGGGGATTGAAAGCCTCACCGCCAAAGGTGCAGCAACTATTAGCAAAGGTAGAATCAAAAGCGTCGCCATTGCCGAACCATTTACTGATATTAACGGTGAAATTGTCTTTGACTTCGATCGGATTGATGTCCAAAAACTGACCGGAAAATTAGCCAAAGGACAGGTAAATGTTGCGGGAACTATTCCGATTTCTGAATCATTTGCTCTCACCCCTAGTCAACAGCTTCAGATCCAACTCAACGGCATCCCTGTTAATATTCCAGACAAATATAATGGTGATGTCAATGGCAATATTACCGTAATTGGTACCGCTCTCAGCCCGATTCTGACTGGAGCAATCAAACTCAGCAACGGACAAGTTTTACTCCCTGACACAGCTAATCCCACCACTGGCGGCGGCACCCAAACCACCACCGCCGAAGTGCCCAACCCCAACTCAACTCAGCTCCGCAACCTCCAAATCACCCTCGGTGACAACCTCCAAATTACCCGTGCCCCAATTCTGAGCTTCCTCGCCACAGGTAAAATCGACGTGGATGGGACAATCGATAAACCCCGCCCCTTTGGACAAGTCCAGCTCCAAAAAGGCTCCGTCAATCTGTTTACCACCCAATTCCGGCTCGCTAGCGGTGCCCAAACAGCCGACTTCTTCCCCACCTTGGGAGCTGAACCTGTCCTCAACCTCCGACTCTTTGCCAAAACCCTCTCTAGTACTACCAACTTGCTCTCCCAGCGCAACTCCATCGCCCGTACTGCCAAAAATGGCGAAATCAATCAACCTGCTGACTTTTACACCACCAGCCTCGGCTCTGTCCAAACCGTCCAAGTAGAGGCTCGGATTGCGGGACTCGCCAGTCAGCTCACGGAAAGACTCGAACTCACCAGCACCCCCGCTCTCACCCAATCAGAGATCGTCCTGCTCCTCGGTGGCGCGATCGTCGAACAACTCAGTGCAGGTGATAATATTGGGCTAGGAGTAGCCAGCGTAGCTGGTTCTAGTCTCCTCAACAATATCCAAGATCGACTGAGCGATCTGTTGAATCTCAGTGATTTTCGCCTGTTTCCGACAATTATCAGAGACTCAAAAACTAGCAGTACTTCTACTCTAGGAATTGCAGCAGAAATCGGTACCGAAATTAGCCCGAAATTATCAACTTCGGTATTCAAAATTCTCACTAATAGTGAATCACCATACTATAGTCTCCGCTATCGTCTCAACGATCAACTATTGCTGAGAGGTTCAACCAATCTATTTGGAGAAAATCGAGCAATTATTGAATTCGATCAGAGATTTTAAGTCGATCGGTGGTGATGATAATCTTTATTTTCCCATGTTATTTCCAGGTACCCACATCGCTTTTTGACTGGCAATCCATCGTTTCAGCTTTCTATTTGCAGCTAATTGTTGAAGATATTGGAGATTTTGGAGTTTTTTAGCTAATCGATCGACATCAATTTTTTGGTTGCCATATCGCCATGCGGCATACAGTTGGGAGATTTCTTCGACTATTTTAGCAATTTGGGGATGCTCAGTATTTCTGATACTGCGGGCGTATTCTAGTTGAGTTTGGGTAGGAAGTTTGGCGTTGCCAGTTTGACGGAGGCTAGCGATCATTGATCGATAGATCCGTTCAATTGGGGGCAGGGTTGCTAGCTGTTGTTGTGTTTGATTTCGGTGCCATAAATACCAGACAATACTGCTAACAATGGCGATGATCATCACGACTATTTTTAGGATATTTGGATCGAAATCTTTGGGAATTTCGCCTGGTTGATTTGGTTGGTTTGATTGATTTGGTGGTGATGAATTATCAATTAAATTATCCCGATTTACTTGAGGATTGGGACTATTTGGCTGGGGCTGGGGCGCAGGGGGTGCCGAAGGTGGTGAAGTGGTGCCAAGCTGCTGCTGGGCTTGCGCTTGAAGTCGATCGATCTGCTCTGGGGTAAGATTGACAACGGGACGATCTGGAGTAGAGTCTAGATTTACCCAGCCCCAATTGGGTGAATACATCTCTGTTTGGCTAGGTGACTTGTCAGCAGGGCGAGGGTAGAGTTTTGTCTGTGGATCGATTTGAGCCAGCTTGTCGCCTGTTTTCAGGCGGGCGGGGATGCCGATCGATCGTAGCATGGAGGTATAGACTACGGGCAAATCTTGTTTATTCCCGACTAGTTTACAGGTTGCGGTGTCGTCAGGACATTGGGCGATTAGTGCTTGGATTGATTTGGGATCTAAACTAGTTGGAGTTGCATCTGTCGGCGGATCCTGATGATGTTGCTTCAGGTATTCGGCAATGTAGGCAGATCGATCGAAATCAGAGTTCAGCGGCTGGGATGAGGTGGCTAAAATTTGCTGGGTAAATAGTTGCAAATCACTGGCAAGTTCGGGCGGAAGTTGGAGATTTTCCTGCTTGATTGGATCGGGATAGTTATGATTATTCGGCTGTCCAAATACTTTGCGCGCCAATTCTTGCTGATTTACTGATGGTGTAGGATTGGGATTGGTTGAAGCGGGTGATGATGGACTTTGGGGTGGTTGAGAGTATTGTTGGGCGAGGCTCTTGATATTATCAGCCCCAGGTGGTTTGAAGGAGAGATCGGGCAAATGGAAATTGGGTAGAAATATCGCTAAAATGATGCCTGAACCGATCGATACTGCCGCCAGTTGAATTAAATATTTCCACCGTAAGTGTTGGTATGATAATTGCCCTTGGGGTGGTAAAGATTGAATCCCAATTGGTGGAAGTGCTAATCTCGATCGATAGTCCAGCAGCATCGTCGGAATAGCAACTGCGACAAACCCGCAGAGCAAAATCAAGAAGCCAATATTTTGACTTACTCCAGCCGCAACCCCAATTAAAATCGTACTTGTCAGCACACAATAACCGATTGCTTTGCGACTGTAAAGATGGAAGCTCAAGCCCATTTGGAGCGCGATCACGATCGCGCCGAGTGTTAATTCTATCGCCCCTGATACTCTCGCTGCTGGTGTTAATCGATCGACTGCCAGGGGAATTTGTTTAAATAAAATTGGCACAAACACACCAAATAATAGCCCTAAACTCACCACCGAAACTAAGCTATTCAACCAATGCTTGACGTGATGACGACGGATCCAACTCCAAACAGCACCCGTAGTTGCGAAGGGAATTCCCGCCCAGCTAAAATGAGTCCCCGCTGCAAAATCTACAGCGATAATACTCATCATAAACATCGCCACCGCCAAACTCCGAAACAGCAGTGATTCTTCGATCTTGGCAGGAATAAGCGCAAAATTTGGTAAAACTTCGGCAGAACTATTGATAATTGGGATCGATGCCACCGTTGGCATGTAATCTATGCTTACCTGAGGCAACCGCTCGGATATCTTTTTGACTTCATCATCAACAGGCTTAATTACTGGCTCTCCAGACATCGGTGCCCGTGGATAATCGAGTGTAAATGCTTCCCGCCGCGAACTGGGCAGATCATTTGAGAACGATCTCAAGAAAGCAGTCAGCCAGTAAATTGAGCCAATTGCAACAACAGTAAACAGCAGTACGCCCATGATTTTATCGATGTTGAGGCTGAACTAAATCGATGTGATCGTCGCCAGTCTAATTAGTATGCCCAAATTTACAGATCTAGTCAGCCATAAAGCGCATTTTTGGGAGAATTAAAATTTATGACCCAAAATAGAAGTTACCTAGCAAAACTGATTAGCTACTGAGCTAGTATCGGTACCAAAATCTACTTAATCCGGTCAAAAGTTGAAAATTTCTAGCAATAGTGATATTAAACTATTGCCACTGGGTATCTTATTATTGGTAAGAATTATCATTACAAGATCAATATTTCAATCGTAAATAAAATATTATGGCTAATCAACAGGTCAACTTCACATCTGCTTCAAGTTTCCCAGTCGTGGCAGATCCTTACTCTGCAACAGTCGCAGATTTCAACGGCGATGGCAAGGCTGATTTAGCTGTCAACAACTATGACACTGCCAACGTGTCAGTATTGCTAGGAAATGGCAGCGGTGGTTTTAGTCCTGCAACCAACTTTGCCGTAGGAGCCAATCCATTTACGATCGTCACAGCAGATTTCAATGGCGATGGTAGAGCGGATTTGGTCACTTCAGGCTATAGAGATGGCCAGATTTCACTACTCTTGGGTAATGGTAATGGCAGCTTTGGAACTGCGATCGATTTTGCGGTTGGCGCGAAACTAATTGACGTTGCTGTCGGCGACTTCAACGGCGATGGTAAGCCTGACTTGGCAATTGCTGACGATAGTACCAATCTCGCAGTGCTGCTCGGCAATGGCACGGGTGGCTTTGGCACTCCCATCAAGCTTGCTGCTGGAACTACGCCGATTTCGATTGCCGTTGGAGATGCAAACGGCGATGGCAAATCTGACTTGATTGCCGCCAACTCCGCCACCACAGATTTATCAGTCCTGTTTGGCAACGGAACAGGTGGCTTTGGTGCCGTGAATAAAGTTGCTGTCGGAGCCAAATCTGCGATTGGCGTAGTCGGTGACTTCAACCGAGACGGGATCCCTGACTTAGCATCAGACAACTATGAAGTCAATAACGTTGGAATTTTACTCGGAACTGGTAATGGCCAATTTGGTGCCCCTACTAATTTCGCCGTCGGCAACAAGCCCTTCTCCCTGACAGTAAAAGACTTGAACGGCGATGGGATTGCAGATATATCGACTGTGAATAATCTTGGCAATAGCATTTCAGTTCTACTCGGCAATGGCACTGGTGGTTTTGAGCCTGTCAAAAACTTTGGCGTAGGTGACAATCCTGGGTTTGGCACAGTCGGCGACTTTAACAACGATGGACGCTTTGACTTAGTTTCCGTCAACCGTGGCAGCAATGACACCTCAGTTTTGCTAAATGAGACAGTTTTTACCCCACCGACGACTCCGCCCCCAGTTGTCACACCGCCAGTACTAGTAACACCGCCAGTAGTGATTACACCTCCAGGTGGTTCTGGTGGGAAACCAATTGGCAGCTCGTCTCAAACAGCTCCAGAAGGCCGCACGATCGATCTGACTGACTTTGGAGGCAGAACACTCAAGGCTGACATTAAGACCGAAGGTAGTGCCGCCTATACCAATAATATTGGGTTTTATCTAGTTGAAGACTCGATCGGATCGATTAAACTTGCTGATGGTAGCTTAGTCAGACCAGGTGATGCTAACTACGCTGCTGAAGCAGTCAGAAGCGCGTTAGTTAATTCACTCCAGGCAGGTAAAATCGACAATAAAACCAACCTCGATATCACTGGTGGTCGAATTTATGCCCCAGTAGTCGTCGCCCAAGGCTCATTAGATGACTTTCTCAACAATAACTCTACCAATAGTGGCGGCGCAGATAGCATCCATGCCTACTTCAACTACATTGGTGCCAACCCTGACAAAATCGACCATTTCCGTCTCCAGGGAAACAATGTCTTTGCGGTAGAAGATCAATTTGGCGGTGGCGACAAAGATTTCAACGATTTAGTCGTAACGATGAATGTCCGAACTGTCTAATGGGGAATGGGCAGTATTCACAAATCACATTCTGCACTTCAGAATAGTCAGCGGTTAAAACCGCCGCTAAGCAAAACCCGCCTGCGCGGGTTAGAAATCTCAGTCCGCGTAGGCGGACTTCGTATCACTAGCGACGATTTTAATCGTGCGGTATTTGATTTTTAGTGAAGTGCGGAATGTGGGCTACAATCCCCCAAACCATTCATAGCCCAAATCTTCCCAGTAGCCCCGCTTGGGTAATAGTTCACTAGTCACAACTACCTCTGTTACCCACTTACTCTGTTTATACCCCAACTTAATTGGTGCCGCCAACCGCAATGGGGCACCATTTTCTGCGGGTAAATCCTGACCATTCATTTGATAAGCCAGTAAAGTTTGGGGATGCACTGACGATGCCAGATCCCAGCTTTCATAATAACCATCGGCTGATTTGAAGTAGACATATTTAGCAGTTGGTAATGGTTGGGCAAGTACCAATAAATCTCGCAGTCTCACCCCACCCCACTGGACAATTGCCGCCCAGCCTTCCACACACACCTGACGAATCACCATCGAAGTTAACGGCATGTTGTGAATATCTGCCATGTTTAAACTAATTGGGTTTGCTACTTCCCCAGCTATTTTAAGCTCAAAAGTTGCGAGATCGATCGAGGGTACACCCCGATAACTATTTACGATTAACTTATCAGGTTCGATCGCACTAATCGGAAAATCTGGGGTTGGCTGTGGTGATAGTAATAGTGCCTCTACCCACTCATTTACAGGCATTGAAATTCGACCGATCGGATCGTACAATAGAGTTCCTGCAACGTTTATCATCAATCCTGCCCCTGCCCATTGCAAGAGTTGACGGCGCGAAATTTTGTTGGATTCTTCTAGTGATTCAGACATGGAAATTGGTGGATAGTGGATAGTGAATAGTGGATAGCAAAATAAATGTAGAGCGTAGGGTGGGCAATGCCCACGAGCTAATATCTACGATTACAAATCATTGATTAAATTGAAAAAATAGCTGAGATTTGAAGGGTGGGCAGTGCCCACTCTACGGATAATAGGGATGATTATGTCTCGCTATTTTTCAACTTCAAAAATGCTGTGGCAATCTTACCGTCACCAACACCCAACGCTAAACTAGAATGCACAAACGTGAATAATAATACCAATGGCACCGTCATAAAATGAGCAGTGCGTAATGCTTGCCAATCGCCAAATAAACTAGCTAACCAATAAAACTGGACAGGCTGATACATCGATAAACCACTAGCGATCGCCAGTACTAAAATCGGGATAATACTGGTATAAACAATCCGATGCCAAGCATAATTTCGTCGCTTTGGATTGCTACTAGCTTGCAAAGCTTTGAGATCCCCAGTAGCTACAAACCTGTCGCGCCAGCGTCTTGTCCAGAAGATATACAGCCCATAAGCCAATAGATTCAATCCATACACCCACATCATCGCAAAGTGCCAATTGCGCCCGCCAGCTAACCAACCACCCAA
>JANNBD010000152.1:0-1554 GCA_031385105.1 Chamaesiphon sp. OTE_78_metabat_374 | reverse complement strand
CTGATGGCGGGTGTACCACCAGATTACTTTAGTGAAACTGGACAACTGTGGGGGAATCCTGTCTATAACTGGGAGAAATTAGCCCATACCCAATTCAACTGGTGGATTCAAAGATTTGAATCCCTGCTGAAATTAGTTGATGTAATTCGGGTCGATCACTTTCGTGGTTTTCAAGCATTTTGGGCAGTCGAGCATGGCGAAACTACGGCAATGAATGGACGCTGGATCAAAGCTCCAGGCGCGGAATTATTTGCGACGATTCAACAGAAGTGGGGGCATTTACCGATTTTAGCGGAGGATTTGGGGGTAATTACGCCTGATGTCGAAGCTCTGCGGGATCAGTTTGGTTTTCCAGGCATGAAAGTACTCCAATTTGCGTTTGGTTCAGATAATGGCAATCCATTTTTACCGTTTAACTATAGCCGCAATTTCGTAGTCTATACAGGTACTCATGATAATGATACAACTGTCGGCTGGTTTGATAAATTAAGTGGTCGAGAACGCGATCGATTCTTGCTATATTCGGGTGGGATTAGTGCGGCAGGTGTGCATTGGGATACGATCCGGTTGGCAATGAGTTCTGTTGCAAATATTGCGATCTTTCCACTTCAAGATGTCTTGGGTTTGGATGGAACTGCGCGGATGAACTTTCCAGGTGTGGCGGAGGGAAATTGGGAATGGCGATACAATGCTGCTGTCCTGAACGAACCACTGGCATTACGGTTGAAGAATCTCACCCTACTCTGTGGTCGCAGTAGCTAATTGCGAGAGATTTACCAGCAGACATTACAATCGGTATCGATCGCTACCAATCCGAGATTGGATGTGCAAAGATCTAGATCGGCAAAAGCAGCGATCTTTTTATTTTGTAGCCAAAGTTACATGTTTGTCTGGTCTAACAATGATACAAAAGATCGAGTTGGTGCAGCTAAAAATCGGATATAAACACACATTCAGGAGTCGCTCAAGTTGAAAAAGATCGCAGCAATCATTCGCCCTTTCAAATTAGATGAAGTCAAAATTGCCCTAGTTAACGCTGGGATTGTTGGAATGACTGTCTCTGAAGTTAGAGGCTTTGGTAGACAGAAAGGTCAAACCGAACGATATCGCGGTTCTGAATACACCGTGGAGTTCCTTCAGAAGCTCAAGGTTGAAGTTGTCGTTGAGGACTCTCAGGTAGATATGGTCGTCGATAAGATCATCTCTGCTGCGCGTACTGGCGAAATTGGTGATGGCAAAATTTTTGTCAGCCCTGTGGATCAAGTAATCAGAATTCGGACTGGCGAGAAAAATATCGAAGCTGTCTAGGATTACTCACCTCTTGCAGACAATACATAGATATTATTACTGCGACAAGGGCGGGTACAAGACCACGCCCCTACACAATTAACCTGTAGGGGCGTGGCTGTCTTGTCGTTTTTTTATTCGGCGGCGTTTTTTTTAAACAGGGGGGGAGGCGCCGCCCGGAGAATAAAAAAGCCCCCGTGTTCCCCCCCAGGATCTACAAAAAATAAAAATAAATAAATAACAAAAGATAAAGGAACCAAAAATTTT
>JANNBD010000144.1:0-2590 GCA_031385105.1 Chamaesiphon sp. OTE_78_metabat_374 | reverse complement strand
GAAAGATTTTACCTTCTTGGGTGGCGCACTTAAGATTGGTGGCTGTGTCGCAATTGGGATGATTATCTGTAGCGCGATCTTTGGGTTTACACTGGGATTATTCTTCTCAGTGGCGATGGTGGGATTTGCGATGGCAGCAATTCTCTACGATACGTCTAAGATCATGCACCACTACACCAAGGATCAATATGTAGCAGCTTCCCTAGAGCTATTTGCTTCAGTCGCTCTACTATTTTGGTATGTAATCCGCATTCTCATGTCCTTCTCTCGCCGTTAGATGTACGCATAAACCCGCCGGTCTTGTCGTTTTTTTATTCGGGGGAAACCCCCTAATAAAAACGCCGCTTTTCCTAAAAGTCGGGTTTCTAAACCTTCTAGCTAACGTGACGGGATGAGGATAATTGCTTCGCTCAAGTACCGCAACACTTTCAGTCTCTGGGTCATTCTTAACCCGAACTCACGTTAGCTAATTATTATCCCCACCATTCCACAAAATCCAGCATAATTTGCTGATGAATCTCACCGAAAGGACGTTCTTCTCCAGCGATGGCTGAATAGGCAGATCCAGCCTGAATTTGCTCTAATGTAATTAATCCCAAATCCCAACCTTCCGTCAGCACTAATTTGTCAACTTCGACAGTCAGGGTTGCGTAAAAAAGATGTCGAATTGCTCGATCGTCATTGTAACAGCCAAACTTTTGGGGATTGCTAATCTGATAGCCAATCTCCTCTAGGACTTCCCGCTCGACAGCAATTTCTGGCGTTTCACCTGCTTCCATGTGTCCGCCAAATAAGCCCCACACACCTGGATAGAGGATCGTCGGGATATTGTCTCGCAACTGCATCAAAAATTTATCTTCGTAGGTGAGAATTGCTAGTGCAACCTCGACAGGGACATTACCAGTCATAGAGAAATAGCGTGTTGTTGGAGATCTGCTAGGGATAAAAATTTGAGCGCGGTGCTATGGGTAGCAGCTAAATCGACAGGTGGTGCGACACCAGCTTCGAGAGCTTCTTTCCAGCGCGAGGCACACAGACACCATTTATCGCCTGAATTTAAGCCAGGGAAATTGTACGCTGGCACCGGAGTGCTCAGATCGTTACCACGAGATTTGGTAAATGCCAAAAATTCAGCGGTGATTTGAGCGCACACTACATGAGTGCCCAAATCTTGAGGCCCAGTGACGCAGACTCCCGTCCGTAAGAATCCCGTCATCGGTGATGTACAGCAAGTTTGGAGTTCTGTACCTAAGACATTTTTAACTGGATCGGTATTCATGACTCAAGGTTAATTATTTACTGACTCTAACCGCCGCCAACGATCGTGACGATTTCCAATCGATCGTTAGTTTTAATTTCAGTCTGATCCCAAAACTGACGATGCAAAATTTCTCCATTATATTCTACCGCCAATAGTCGGGGATTCAGCCCCATTTTGACTAATAATTGGGGTAGAGTTGTCTGTGGATCGCAGGTTTGAGGTTCGCCATTGACTTGTAACTCGATCGATTGAATCATTAGTTTTCATCTTCTTTTCCTGCCCATGAGTATTATACTCCGATGCCCCCCAGATGCTCTTACCCGATCGAGCTGTAATCATCAACCATTCTCATAATTACGAGGTAGCCGGACAAGGCTGGACTTCAAGCGAGTAAAAATCACTGTATTTAGTCGCGTAATCATCAGATTAATAGGACAGTTTACGCAGTCTCATTACTTAAGACCAAAAATAAAGCTATGAATGAGGACTTGGATGAGTATGCATTTTGATTTGCCGTGGTTAATTAAAACCGTTGGTTGTCCATTGGTATGGGGAATTGTTTTTGCTGAGTCAGGATTATTAGTTGGGTTCTTATTGCATTTTTCAAGCTAAAAGGGAAGGGAAAGGTCAGATAATTGGTGAATGGTGGATAGTGAATAGTAATTATAAGTTTGCCACGGGCAACTTAGCGATCTGAACTACGTTCACGATTTACCAAAACACCGCAGAAATCCTCTGCACAGCACAGCTTACGACAGAGTACTCAGGCACTATTCACCATCCACTATTAAGGATTGTTGCGAAGATTCTCATAACCAGAGTATGAATCCCCGAAATTGTTTAATATGAGCAGCAATTGTTAAACACTAACTAGGAGAGCATCAATGCTTGACTCTTTTTCCAGAGCGGTTGTTACCGCAGACGCTAAAACCGCAGCCATCGGTGGTGCAGATCTAAACGCCCTCAAAGGCTTCATCGCTGAAGGCAACAAGCGTTTAGACGCAGTAAACGCGATCGCTAGTAACGCTAGTTGCGCTGTATCTGACGCAGTAGCAGGCATGATTTGCGAAAACCAAGGACTCATCCAAGCAGGTGGTAACTGCTACCCTAACCGTCGCATGGCAGCTTGTCTCCGCGACGCAGAAATCATTCTTCGCTACGTTACTTATGCTCTCTTAGCAGGTGACGCATCTGTACTCGACGATCGTTGCCTCAACGGTTTGAAAGAAACCTACGCAGCACTGGGAGTACCTACAACTTCCACCATCCGTGCAGTTCAAATCATGAAAGCTGCTGCACTAGCCCACATCAATGACACCAACACCGAAG
>JANNBD010000120.1:0-5481 GCA_031385105.1 Chamaesiphon sp. OTE_78_metabat_374 | reverse complement strand
GATTCCTGAGGTCTGAATAGCATCGATTTCAGCAACTGTCACTTTTGCTAGTTCTGCCCATCTTTGCTTACCAGCGGCTAATTTGGGCTTGAGTTCAGCGACAGAAGTATTTGCCATACTCGCCCACCGCTCTAGGGAAGGGCGATGCCCCAATTGAGCCGTCAATCGATCGTGGATTTCTACTGATTCGACATACTGTAAGATTGTCAAGTCATCACTTTTGCCAGTTTTTACCTGTTCGGCAGCACTAGCGCGGAGTTCTAGCAATTGGACATACCGCTGCACGAATTGCGCTTCGGCAACTTCTTCATCTCGATCTAAAAGTCGGACTTTACCAATTTCTTGGAGATACAAGCGCACCAAATCTTTACTGTAGTAGAGATTTTTAGCCGCATTCGGTACCGCAGTACTATCGAGATCTGGCTCAAACAATTCTGGTAATGATGTCCGCAAACTATCCCCATCGGTGTCCATACCTTGCAGATCTAGATCTGAGGCTGCTGATTCATCATATTCTACTGATTTGTACAAGGATTGACTTGACATAAACTGTTCTCAAGTGTGCTTTAAAAAAATTTAGATCTGAAAGATTGGAATCTCGCGGATACTAGTAAAGTTTGCCGATGTTCAGTCATCAATTTGACTGGGATAATTAATCAGCCGTTATGTATAGCATTCCCACCTTTACTCGCAGATCCCTCACTCGTCAACTAGTTTCTTTCGATTACAATCCGCAAATGAGCCTACTTTTGTCTGTTCCCGCAGCTTCCGCCAAAAAATAACCCAACATTTCTTCTGAATGTTGAGTTATTTACTTAGATATAGTAGTGCGTTATGCCAGCGCAGTAACATACCTACGCGCTAAAGCCTAAAGCCTAATCAATGCTTAAGATCCAGGTACCGACATATCGAGCTAGGGGAAAATCGGCACTGCTCTTGACTTGGCAACTAAAATAGTACATGCCGCTACTGTCAGGGTTTTGGACATTACTGAGCACAACTTCGATTTCACCTTTAGTTTTGAGCTGTTGGGCAAGATCGATTTCGATAGTTTGACGTTCTCGATCCCATTTGACAGCCTGAACTGGGATTGATTTATCACCCACCAGTACTTCTACTGCTTTATCGTCAAATTTACCTTTGAAGTAGTCAGGATAAGTAATCTGAATTTGGGCAGCACCAAGACGATTGATTTTTGAGCCAGGAATCTTGAGTCGGTAGCGATCGGTAGTACTTCGATTACCTGAGTCTAGCCGATAGGCAAGCTGATTGCCCTGTTCGACCCCACTAAATAATGTAAATCCAGGTAAGCTCTCTGCTCTAACAATCCCTGGTACAGACGCAACCAAGCAACTAGCCAAAGCAAAAACTGGCAATAATCTCTGAGCTGTTTGAATATTCAACATTGATGTTCTTCACTAAATCTCGCATATTAAGAATATGCTACTCGAATTATCGATCGATTAAAGCCTCATTGGTCACTTTATCGTCAATCTCACTATTCACTAATTCCCAGTTGCTTCCGTAAAAACAGTCGCTCTGGACGATGCCAGGGCAGAATTGACCATACTAATTCGCTGGAGACTACCTCATACCCAAGTTTGCGGTAGAGGTTGCGACCACGTTCATTATTACCCATCACATGGAGATGAATCTCCGTGTAGCCCCATTCTAGCGTTTGCTGCTCACACCGCTCAATCAGTTTTTGGGCTACGCCGCGCCGTCGAAAGTCTTTGCTGACAGCGAGATTGGAGAGATAAACATAGCGATGATGATTTTGGCGATGTCGCTCGGCAGTGCGGACACCTACTTCTACCGTACCAGAAATATAAGACTGTTCTCGATCGACACAAACGGCAATCGAGCAGACTTGCTGCTGCGGCTTGCTGTGGAGCGCGCTAGGAACACGGGTGCGAAGTCGATTGCGGAGATCCTCGGCAATCCCAATTTTGAATAGTGGTGTAAACCAAGCCATCCAGCCGCGATCGAAATGAAAGCTGCGCGTGATAATATCAGCAACACAATGAATTTCGTCTTCATTGACAGGGCGAATCTCAATCTGAGCCGGATTGAGAAGGATCTTCTGCTCGATGTTGGCGATCATGTCCAGATTATTGAGGTTTGTGCTAAATTCCGACATATCAACTATTTGAGCAACTCGATCGCGAACGATTTCACTAATTGAGATGCTGGCTATCTAGATTGGTAGTGAGTCGCTTTACAATTAGAATTGACAGACTTACCAAATCGATCTACATCATAACTCATTTAGTCGATCGCCTAAGCGATTGAGGTAATCCATTGGCATCTCCCCTGAAGCATCCAGCCCCGTCTGAAGAACAGACAAAAAAAGTCAGTAGTGTTCCGACTGGCAAGCCCCCAATTGTTTTGGTCGAAACTGCTTTCCTCGCCAGTACAGCAAGTCTACTCTGGCTATTCAATTACTATCTGCCTGGGATCCCTGTACTGAGAATCTTTTTCCCAATTCCGATTGCTTTGATTTACCTGCGCCGGGGAAATAGAGCGGGGTGGATGACAGCTCTGGTATCTGGGTTGTTATTATCAGTACTGCTGGGGCCGACACGGAGTATCCTGTTTGTGATTCCCTATGGGCTGATGGGGGTACAGTTGGGTGCTTGTTGGCGCAGACAGTCAAGCTGGCTCACTTCGATTTCGCTGGGTGCATTACTCGATTGTATCGGTGTGTTCTTTCGGTTTTGGTTGACTTCCGCTTTCATCGGCGAAGACCTGTGGATGTACTTGATGGCCAGAATTCACGATCTAGCCGAATGGATTTTTGTTCAATTAGGGATTCTGGCTGAACCAAGTTTAACGGTAATTCAAACTTTGGCGATCGTGCTGATCCTATTTAGTAATATTGTTTATCTTTTTGTTGTTCATCTAGTTGCACTGTTGATGTTTGAAAAGCTGGGTAATCCCATTCCCAAAGCACCAGCCTGGGTGGATACTCTGTTGGATATCTAGTTTATAGCCAGATAACTCAGGAGATTGAATCATGGATCGAGTAGATTTCTACCGTAAATGCTTGCAAGAGTTTCTCAGCAACTATTCTAGCTATGGTAGCAAAAATCCAGAAATTGAAACGCAGCTAATTTTCGATACTGTTAACGATCGATATCTACTGTTTCGTACAGGATGGGATCATCAACGACGGATTCACAACTGTATTTTTCACTTTGATATTAAAGGTGATAAAATTTGGATTCAGGAGAACAATACTGATATTGAGGTAGACAAGGAGCTAGAAGAGATGGGTATCTCCAAAAAGGAACTTGTGGTGGGCTTTCACCATCCTTCGATGCGCGAGTATTCAGAGTATGCTGTTTCCTAAGACATGCACTAGGTGTTATCGGTTTTACTACAACTACCACGGTTGCATTGCCAATTGCCGGAATTGTTGGAGTAGCCGGACTGGTAGGCTACGGAATGTGGAAAGGAATTCAACATGCTCAGAGCAATTAGTATCTTTCAGCAGAGTTGAAAATTTGTAAACAGAGGGTTTAGAGTAGGGGCAATTCATGAATTACCCCTACTCTAAACCCTCTGTTGATTTAATCGTCTCCAGATTGTTCGGTTGGTTCTGGTTTCAGCAGAGGAAATGCGATCGCGTCCCGAATGCTGGCACAATCACATAAGAGCATCACTAATCGATCGATCCCAATTCCCAATCCGCCTGTAGGTGGCATCCCGTATTCTAGAGCCGTGAGGAAGTCTTCATCGACATCTTGAGCTTCGACATCGCCTTCGGCTTTGCGGGCGGCTTGAGCCTCCAAGCGTTCTCGTTGATCGACAGGATCGGTTAACTCTGAGAAACTATTAGCGAGTTCCCGTCCGACTGCGAATAGTTCAAACCGCTCGACGATGCCTGGTTTCGATCGATGTGGCTTGGCGAGGGGCGAGATTTCCGTGGGATAATCGAGGACGAAGGTGGGCTGGATCAGGGTTGATTCACACTTTTGCTCGAATACCTCGTTCAAGAGTTTACCCAGGGTTTTAACGTCATTACAGCCGTGAATGCCAGCATTCTTGACGGCTGTTTGGGCTGTCTCTAGACTGTCGAAGGTACTAAAGTCTAATCCGGTGGTTTCTTTGACGATATCGTTCATCGTCACTCGTCGCCAGGGAGCTGTCAGACTAATGGGGGTTTCTTGATAGGTGATTTCCAGGGTTCCGAGGACTGACTGAGCGACGGTGGTAATCATGTTTTCGGTGAGTGCCATCATGTCCTCATAGTCAGCATAGGCTTGATAGACCTCGATGCTAGTAAATTCAGGATTGTGGCGAGTGGAGACACCCTCGTTCCGAAAGATCCGCCCTAGTTCAAATACTTTCTCAAAGCCGCCAACGATTAAGCGTTTGAGGTGCAGTTCGGTGGCAATCCGCAGGTATAGCGGCATCTCCAGGGTATTGTGATAGGTATTAAATGGGCGCGCATCAGCTCCGCCTGCTTCTGACTGCAAGACGGGGGTTTCGATTTCGATAAAGTCGAGGTTTTCGAGATAGCGACGAATTCCAGCGGTAATCAGGGAGCGTTTCCTAAAGGTGTCGCGGACTGAAGGATTAACGATGAGATCTACATACCGTTGACGATAGCGTTTAGCAACATCGGTTAAGCCATGCCATTTGTCGGGGAGGGGAAGCAAAGATTTTGTCAACATCACATATTCGTTGACGAGGATCGAGAGTTCCCCCTTCTCCGTGCGTTTAATTGTCCCCTTCACGCCGAGGATATCGCCGACATCGGTTAATTGCTTGAGATGACTAAAAGCATCGGGCAGATCTGCCATTCCCGCCTCAATCTGCGGCTTGCTCAGAAAGAGCTGAATCGAGCCTGTCTCGTCTTGAATACTAAAAAATGCGAGCTTGCCCATCACTCGCCGAGCTAAAATGCGTCCAGCGATCGAAACAGGGGTATCTACCTCCTCACCACTAGCCAAATCTGCGTACTCTAGCTGTAAGGCTGCGGCTTGGTGAGTAGATACCCAGTTGTAAGCATAGGGATTCATCCCTATTTCGCGGAGTTTGTCGGCTTTAACCAGGCGTGTCGCCCGAATTTCGGCTAATGTCGAATGTGGTTCTGGTTGTTGGGGCGACTGTTGTTTGGACATATGTAGAATCGATCTAGGCTGGACTTTATATTCTAAGCCCTATCGATGTGCCCGATCCACTATTCCCTATTCCCTATTCCCTATCCCCTATCCCCTAATTAGCAATATTGGCTGATATCTTCGCCGCATTCATCGGCTAGATAGCACATTGCTTTGAATCGGAGCATGACTACTTCGTCATAGAGAGGGTTGAGTTTACACATCGGGGGAATATGCAGCAGCGTGCGTCCAAATAAATTAAGATCGCGCTCGAAGGGACATTGAGAGGGAATCAGTTGACAAAGTTTGTGGGCTAATCGGGGATTAGAAATTTTGAGATTGTCCAACCAGTCGCGCATCGGTTTGAGCAGAT
>JANNBD010000106.1:0-5526 GCA_031385105.1 Chamaesiphon sp. OTE_78_metabat_374 | reverse complement strand
GCGCGAACTTACCCAAAATCTGACCATTAACCATGAATATTTCTGTCGGACTCAGCTTTGAGCAACAATTTAATTTAAGGGTGTACAAAGAACAAGTTGGACATCTCGATCTGCCCACAGCACAAGATCTGCTGCTGGAAGTCTTGCGCCAATCGATGGTGAAAGATAATTTATTGAAAGAAATGATTAAGAATGGCATTTAGCCAGAAAGGCTGGATCTAAGTACCCGTAGAAGCGGCTAGCTCGGCTAGTCGCTCTTGTTGGTCTTGGGAAATACAACTTTGGATTACCTCCTCCAGATCCCCAGATAGCACCTTCTCCAGACCAAAATTGTGTCCGAGGCGATGATCGGTAGCGCGGTTATCTTTATAATTATAGGTGCGGATTTTTTCCGATCGAGATCCAGTGCCGACTTGGGATCGACGCATCGAAGTTACTTCTTCTTGTTGTTCGCGGAGTTTGATGTCGTACAACTTCGCCCGCAGGATTTGCATCGCCCGTTCTTTGTTCTGGCGTTGAGAACGTTCTTCAGTACAGAAGATCCGAATTCCCGTTGGTTTGTGGAATAGATCGGCAGCAGTTTCTACTTTGTTAACGTTTTGTCCACCAGCACCACCCGATCGAGCGGTACTCATTTCGATATCCTTAGGATCGATAAAGATCTCAACTTCATCAACTTCGGGCATAATCGCGACAGTGGCGGTGGATGTATGCACCCGTCCGCCAGATTCAGTCAGTGGTACTCGTTGCACCCGATGTACACCAGCTTCAAATTTGAGTTGGCTGTATACTAGCTCGCCCTGAATTTCGAGTACAGCCTCTTTAAAGCCGCCCATTTCAGCCAGCGATTCACTGACGAGTTTTACCTTCCACTTCTGGGTTTCGGCGTAGCGGGAATACATCCGCACCAAGTCACCTGCCCAAATTCCGGCTTCATCACCACCAGTACCCGCCCGAATTTCTAACATGATATTTTTATCATCATTAGGGTCTTTAGGTAGTAGTAAAACTTTCAGCTTGCTTTCGAGTTCTTCGCTTTGAACTTCCAGCTCCTCAGCTTCTAATGTTGCCATTGCCTGAAGTTCGAGATCGTTACCCGATTCTCTAACTATCTCTCTGGCTCCAACTAAATCTTCTTGAGTCTGTTTCCATTTGTCAAATGTTTCGACAACGGTTTCAAGGGCGGCGCGGGCTTTGCCGATCCGTTGCATCTCACTGGCATCTCTGGCGATATCTGGATCGCCAAGTTTGCGGGTAAGTTCGTGAAATGTTTGTTCGACGGATCTGAGTTTATCTAGTAAGTATGTTTCTGCCATTGTCTTTTAGTGGTTTAGTGAATAGGGATTTGAATAATAAGGTGCCGTGTCAAATCATGAATCTGTAGGGGTGGGTTTATCCTATTAATATCGATATAAACAAAGATTTAATTGAAACCCACCCAACCACTAGAATTATGAGAATTGCTCAATCTGTGGGCTAGAGCAGATTGATTGTTGTTTTTGTCTCGATTATTTCCCACCTGTAATTGAATTGTGGGTTAGGGCGGGTTTGGACGAGGATTATTGGTAAAAGCGCAGAATGTCGCATAAACCCGCCCCTACGAGATTCTCTATTTTTTATAAATATTGAAAAACCTAGAGACGCGAAAATAAATCGCATCTCTAGGTTTCTTAGATTAACTTTGCTATTCAGCAGCAGGAGTTTCTACAGGTGCAGTAGTGTCCAACATCCCGTATTTCTTGAGGAATCGATCGACTCGACCTTCAGTATCGATCAGTTTTTGAGTCCCTGTATAAAAGGGATGATTGCCAGACCATACGTCTACACGGAGTTCTGGTTGAGTAGAACCAACAGTCATTACAACTTCACCGTTGCAATAAACTTTGGCTTCTGGGTACCAAGTAGGATGAATATCAGCTTTTGCCACAATCTTAGGTGTTAGGAATTAGGTGTTAGGCGTTAGGGGTTTGGCTTGAACGAGTACTTTCACCCCTGACAATTAATTGTTAATTAACGGATGTTTGTTGTTTTGCTAATTTTGCGATGCTAACTAGCAATAACCAACAACCAACAATAGACTTAACGTTTCGAGTACTGAGGAGCTTTGCGGGCTTTGTGCAAGCCGTACTTCTTCCGCTCTACACAACGTGGGTCACGAGTGAGGTAGCCTTCAACTTTGAGCGGCTTACGATTGTTAGGATCGAGTTCGCACAATGCACGAGCGACACCAAGCTTCACCGCATCAGATTGTCCAGTTAGACCACCACCGTGAGCATTAACGAGGATATCGTACTCACCTTCTAAACCTAGCGTTTCTAATGGAGATCTCGCTGCGGAGATATAGCCACTTTGACAGTTGAAATAGTCTTCGCCAGTTCTGCCATTGACGACTAGTTTACCAGTACCAGGTACGAGCCGGACACGGGCGATCGCGGCTTTCCGGCGACCTGTACCCCAGTAAACTGCTTTTTTGCTTGCTTCTACCATGATTATGCGTTGGGGAGAGTGTTGATAACCAAGACTTCAGGCTTCTGAGCAGCATGGGGATGCTGGGTGCCTGCGTAAACGTTCATCTTGGTGAATAGGTGCTTACCCATAGAATTCTTGGGTAACATGCCTTTGACAGCCTGTTCGATAATCCGCTCAGGAATGCGGACTTGCAGTTTGGCAAAAACTTCTGTTTTCATCCCGCCTGGACGACCAGAGTGTCTACGGTAGACTTTCTGGGTGCTTTTTTTACCAGTTACCTGGACTTTTTCCGCATTGATCACAATGACGAAATCGCCAGTGTCGAGGTGAGGTGTAAAAGTCGGTTTGTTTTTGCCACGCAATACCATTGCGATTTGGCTAGCTAGACGACCGAGGCGTTGGCCACCAGCGTCGATGATGTACCACTTGGCATCAGCCGTGTTATTAGTTGGTGGTAAGTATGTTTTTTCCACGATCTTATATCAGTTGTAGGTTGGGTTCAGCGTAGCAAAACCCAACGTTGGTAATTGAGTAAAGCTATTAATATAACTAACTTTGATGTAACAGAAATTGCGGTTGAGTATCGTACCAGACAGACTCAGGAAAGGGAAAATCTGTATATCCGACTCGGAGCAGACATAGCCCCTTTGCCGTTGCTGAGTGATGGACCTCGCCGCGTTGGTCGTTTTGCCAGATTTCGGTGAAATCAGCGATCGATAAATCACCATTTCCGACTCTAACTAGCATCCCAACCAGTAATCGCACCATCCCATATAAAAATCCATTAGCTTGGACTTCGATGTGGATAAAGTCCCCTGACTGCTCACAGCTTATCGCCTGAATCTCTACCCAAGAGTGAGTCCTGCTGGAATCAGTTCGGTGAAAAGCAGCTAGATGATGCTTACCGAGCATTGGTGCTACGGCGGCTTGCATCAACGTAATATCGAGTGGTTCGTGATAGTAATGCCACGTATAGGGACGAACAAACAAGTTTGGTTGTTTATTCGTATAAATGGTATACCGATACCGTCGATATTTGGCGGAGAACCGAGCGTGCCAGTTGTCAGAAACAGCAGCGGAAGCGCGGATGAGAATATCATCTGGCAACCGATTGTTGATTGCTGTTGCCCAATTAGCGGCAGGCATCAGACTGGGATTGTCAAAATGAGCGACCTGAGCCGCAGCATGAACGCCGCTGTCAGTACGACCAGCACCGTAGATTTCCACATGTTGACCAAGAAACTTTTCAATTGCTCGTTCAATTTCGGACTGGACTGTCCGCCCAAAGGGTTGCTTTTGCCAGCCACACAGGTTGGCACCTGCATACTGAATCACGAGGGCAACACGTTCAGGAGGTCTGTTAGTTATGAGTTGGTGGTTTTTCTTAGCCATTGATTCACAAATAACAGCAGCCGGAGCCTCTACATGAGTTCGATAATCGCCATTTCTGAGTTGTCACCACGACGAGGCACAGTCCGAACAACGCGGGTATAACCGCCTTGACGGTTGCCGTAACGTTCGGGTGCTGACTCAAACAAGGCATGAACTAAGTTTTGGTCGTAGATGTAACCCAGAGCTTGACGACGAGCGGCAAGGGTGCCAGATTTGGCGAGGGTAATCATTTTCTCAACTTCTGGTCGCATAGCTTTCGCTTTGACCAGAGTTGTGGTGATCCGACCGTGGCGGATTAGTTCCGTGGTCAAAGACCGGAGTAGTGCTTTCCGTTGGTCGGCTGGTCTTCCCAGCATTGCCACGCGACAGCGATGACGCATTGTATTTCTCCTTGGTGTTACTAATCATCTAAAAATCTGGTGATTTTTCGATGTGGACTGAATATTTTGAGTTACCGCCTAGCGTTTGCCGTTAAGCAGTGACTATCAGGTAACTCGCAACTTATTCAAACTAGGCTGTGATGATCAAACTCCCTTGGGGCTTTTCGATACAGTAGTTCGCGACTTGTAATGATTAGTGAATAGGTAGTATTATCTGTTCACTAATCAATCGCTTACTCCTGCGCCCCGATCTGCTCAGGCTTTCACTGATTTATCGTGGGGGAGTTTGATCTCCACTCGCTTTTCGAGAGCTTCGATAACCTCCTCAGCGGACTTGAGACCGAAGTTCTTGATTTCCAATAGATCTTCTTGGGTGTAACCCATCAGATCGGAAACCGAGTTAATCTGCGCTCGTTTCAAGCAGTTGTATGCCCTAACGGAGAGATTTAGCTCTTCAATCGGAATTTGATTAGAAGGATCTTCTTCATCGGCATATTCTGGCTGGAAAGATTCCAAGCTGATATCCTTGAGCGGATTGAGCAGATCGACCAAAATCTTGGCGGATTCACTCAGTGCTTCTTGGGGTGTCAGACTACCATTTGTCCAAATTTCGAGGATTAACCGATCTTTTTCAACTGCACCATCGATTCGCACATCTTCGGTAGTGTAATTAACCTGAGTGACAGGCATAAATACAGCGTCGATTTGGAGCATGTCCATTGCTAGACCATGTTCGCGGAATTTGTCTACCGATCGATAGCCCTTGCCACGTTCGATTCTAAATTCCATCTCCAACTTCCCACCTGCCGCGACTGTCGCCACATACTGGTTGGGATCGACAACTTCTACTTCTGAAGGCAACTCAAAATCAGCAGTTGTAACTTCGGCTGGCCCAGTCACATTCAATCGACCGATTTGCGGCTGAGATGTGTAACTTTTGAGCTTGACTTCTTTCATGTTCAACAGAAGTTCGAGAACATCCTGCCGGACACCAACTAAGCTAGCAAACTCGTGGTTGACCGTACCTGGCTTGACACCAGCTTTTTCGTCTTTGATTAATCCGGCTACTCTTACCGCTGAGATACATGTCCCTTCTAAGTTGGACAATAGCACTCGCCGTAATGAGTTACCGATCGTTATTCCCTGTCCGCGATCGAGCGGCTCCAGGATAAACTTACTATATTGACTTTGATTTGACTCCGTCTTAGACTCGACACACTCGATCTGAAACTGCGCCACAGAGTGACCTCCCTACCCAGTTTGTACTTAACTTTAATCTTTTTAC
>JANNBD010000075.1:0-2094 GCA_031385105.1 Chamaesiphon sp. OTE_78_metabat_374 | reverse complement strand
ATGCCGCACCCCGAACGCGCAGCCGATCTGCTACTGGGCAACGCCGACGGGATCCAGCTATTCAAAAATTTAGTCTAGCTAGAGACAGATCCTCGCACTCGCCCAGGTATTCACGTTGGCGGTTAGATTAATCATAATTATTAATCATCGATTAATTATGGATACTGGTAAAAAAGGCGAAGAAGTTGTCGCCCAGTGGCTGACAGCCCGTGGCGGCAACATTCTACATCAGCGATGGCGATGGAAAAGAGGTGAAATTGACCTGATTGCCATCGAGTCAGATACCCTGCTGTTTATCGAAGTCAAAACCCGTAATCACTCGAATTGGGATGCTGATGGACTCCTGGCGATTACCCCCCAGAAACAAGCCAGAATCGTCAATACCGCCCAACTCTTTCTGCTCAAGCATCCACACCTAGCCGAGCAGCCCTGCCGCTTTGATGTAGCCATTGTCCGCCATCAGCCGATCAGTAGATCGATCGTTGATACACCAGTTCCTACTTGGACAGATCTGGCGGCTGGACAGAATTTGTTACTAATCCGATACATTTCTGGCGCATTCGATGGATAAAAATAATTGTTGCTACTGGCTCAAAATGACTCAAAATAGGTGAGTTTGTACGCTAACTAATCAGGGATCAGGATTTTTTAATAATTGGCAATTTCAATCTGCAAAAAAGTGTTGATCGATACAAACAGTCAGCTCAAAAATACGCTAAAAAGAGAGAAGACAAGTTGTGATATCTCAGTGAATTTACTGTTGTCAAGTCAGTACAAACTGAGGCATGATCGAAATCGTAAGCAAGTTTTGCTTACACCAAGTCCAGTCGGTTGATGTAGCCGCAGCATCTTGGCGATCAACACAGCGGTTTTTGTCCGGAAACCAATTGCTAATCTGCGTAGTTTACTTTAACTGAACATTCCATTCTCGATCGTCGTCATTAATAGCGGTCGTCTCCATCGGTAGCACTAATACATCTCATATTATGGTTTCCAACTTATCAAGACTTGTTCGTTTATTCTTTGCTGGATTTACAGCACCAGCAACCGCAGATCTACGTCACTCAACCAAATTCGATCTACTCAAACCATTGCGTGCATGGTTGGACAATCTCAAAATTTCCAATCCCCGACTGGCTCACCGACTTTGCCAGCTCATCCCCTCCCAATGTCCTTTTGAGCGCGATCTCAACTTATTTGGACATACGCTCGTACACATTCCCCCCATGTGCAAGCTCAACCCTCTCTATGACGAGGTTGTCATGCTCCGGTTCAAAGCAATGTGCTATCTCGCCGATGAATGCGGGGAAGATATCAGTCAATATTGCTAAATTGGTGGATGGTGGATGGACAGATGGTGAACGGTGAATATCGATCGAGCTTGACGTAGAATAGAGAGTCCAGCCTAGTATCGATTCTACATATGTCCAAGCAACAGTCGCCAGAACAGCCAGAGCCACATTCGACACTAGCCGAAATTCGGGCGACCCGCCTGGTTAAAGCCGACAAACTCCGCGAAATAGGGATGAATCCCTACGCTTACAACTGGGTATCTACTCATCAAGCCGCTGCGTTACAGCTAGAGTACAAAGATCTAGCTAGTGGTGAGGAAGTAGATATCCCTGTCTCGATCGCTGGACGCATTATTGCACGGCGGGTGATGGGTAAATTAGCATTTTTTAGTATTCAAGATGAGACGGGTACGATTCAGCTTTTTCTAAGTAAGCCGCAGATTGAAGCAGGGATGGCAGATCTTCCCGATGCTTTTAGCCATCTCAAACAATTAACTGATGTCGGCGATATCCTCGGTGTAAAAGGGACGATTAAACGTACAGAGAAAGGGGAATTATCGATCCTCGTCAACGAGTATGTGATGTTAACAAAGTCACTACTACCCCTCCCCGATAAATGGCATGGTTTAACCGATGTCGCCAAACGCTATCGCCAACGCTACGTCGATCTAATCGTCAATCCCTCAGTCCGCGACACATTTAGAAAACGCTCCCTGATTACCGCCGGAATTCGCCGCTATCTCGAAAACCTCGACTTCATCGAAATCGAAACCCCCGTCTTGCAATCCGAAGCAGGCGGAGC
>JANNBD010000048.1:0-4350 GCA_031385105.1 Chamaesiphon sp. OTE_78_metabat_374 | reverse complement strand
GCCTTCGCTATGAGATTTTTTGAGGTGCTTTTGTTAGATCTGATCTGGATCTACTCCCATCGATCTTAGCCGTTCCACCAACCGAATATTTTTTTCTTCTGCTTGCTCCGCCCGCTGACGTTCTTCTTGTGCCCGCTGACGTTCTGCTGCCACCTGCTGACGTTCGAGTTCTAACAACTCTCCGCCCCAAAGCACTAAATCTCCTGATGAATTCCACCATCGGAGCCAACAACCTGCATAATCAGCTTTTTCCCCAATCCAAGTTCCTAAAAATAAGCCCAAGGATTCAATCCAAAAACGTTGATTTTCATCGGGAGCAGCTAATTGATATTTTCCATCCAGCAGATGATAGACCTCCAGCACTTGCAGTTGAGGATGAAAAATCACATAGGTGGGAACTTTGAGGATCTGTTCATAAAAATACCATTTGCCATAAGGATAGTGCGGATTGACTGAATATTCACCCCCATCAGTGGCTGAGATAAATTCCATCACAATCGTGGGAAAGTCTCCCTCTGCGTGAGGAGTATAGCTGCGACGAGTCTCACCGTTGGGAAATGGCTCCACCGCAGGAATATATAGCCAGTCAGGAGCCTTCACTACGGTTTTTCGGTTTACAGTGGCGCAGATGCCAAAATTAGTGGCAATTATCACTGATTCGAGGATTAAGCCCGCTAGCTCCAGAGATTCGCGCAGAGCAGCAGCTAAAAGCGGTTGTAGATTACTTTCCACTGGTTCGTCAGGTAGTACAAAGTCGGGCGGGAGTTTTTCCCAAGTGATGGCAAGCGGTATCTGCGGAGACTGAACGAGTAGTATAGTCATAACCTGTTGCTAACTGCAAATGGAGTCAGAATCAATCCTATTTTAACAGCTAAAACTGTTCAACCAAGCTGTCATTTCACATCTTAGTTAATTAAATATTTCTAGAGTAGAATCATCAAGTTGTTGCTCCTTTAATTGGGATAGTCGTTGGCGGTAGCGGAGCGTTTGCTTTGCAATAGCCTACCGGAGGTAATCGCTATTCGCGTAATTTGGCACCAGATCGTTGTATGTTGAGATACGAACAGCAGAAGCGATCGCAACATGGAATTTTGGACTCAAGTATTGGATGTTGCTAGTACCACAGCACAGAAAGTGGGGGCGCAATTGCTGTTAGATTTTGGGCACGTTCAGGGATTGGAAAAGGCTGATGGGAGTTTGGTGACTCAATCTGATGAATGGGCGGATCGGGAGATTCGATCGAGTATCCTCCAGGCATTCCCAGATCATGGGATTCTGAGTGAGGAGGGCAATCATCAGTTTACCGATGCTCAGTGGACGTGGATTATCGATCCCCTGGATGGTACAACCAATTTTACACGGGGAATTCCACTCTGGGGAGTGTCGATCGGACTACTCTATTACGGTGAGCCAGTCTTTGGCTATGTCTATTTTCCGCCTGTGAATCAGGCTTTTCATGGCTATTGGGCGGGGAGTACTGGACTGGATTTACCATCTGGAGCCTATCTAAATGATCGTCAAATCCATGTTAGCCAAGATCAGCCTAGCGGCAATCATTTTTTCAGTTTTTGTGCCCGTAGTCTTCAAGTTTGGCAGCCTGGATTCCCCTGTAAGGTGCGGATGCTGGGTGTAGCTACTTACAATTTCTTGGCGGTTGCGGCGGGATCGAGTTTGGGCGGAGTGGAAGCAACGCCGAAGATCTGGGATCTTGCGGCTGTCTGGGCGATCATCCATGCTGCTGGCGGGACGTGGCAATCTTTAAGAGCTGAACCTACTTTTCCGGCGGTGGTTGGGCGAAATTATGGTAGCTATGCGATGCCCAGTTTGATTGTCAATAGTTCGGAGCTGTTGGTACAATTGTTACCGCTGATGGGGTCGATCCGAAAATAAAAAGTAAGGGTAAAAGCAGTCGCCATATCTGCTATGACAAAACCCGACTTTTCCAAAAAGCGGCGTTTTTATTCTGGGGTTCCCCCAGAATAAAAAAACGACATTCGGGTTTTTGGCGACACTAGTCTTACAATCCTAATCTTCCCAGCGATTGCTGTATTTGGTGCGTTACCCTACGGGATCACACACCCGACTATTTTAGATCTATTCAGATTTCGCTTCAGTTGCAGCAGCTTTTGCTGCCGCTTTCTCAGCCGCTTCAACTTTCTCAGCCGCTCTTTTTTCGCGTTTTTTGCGTTCTGCTTCAGCGAGATCGCCCATGACTGCTTCCATTTGAACTAGTTTATCGAGGTTACTACGATAGGTATCTAGATCTTTTTGGACTTTCTCTGTGGGTAGGTGCATGGCTTCACCAATCTGGACAATGGCAGCTTCGCGCTTTTTCTCGTCTTTGAGTAATTCTGGTGCTGCTTGTTCGAGAATTGTAAATAAACCAATCCCAAACAGGCGACTGTATTTGAATTTGGGATTGCTGGCGATCGATCCCAATGTACCAGCTAATTGCGCGCCACTGCCTTCATTAGTTGGGTTGACGATCCAAGCGACAATATCCTGATCCTGCATTGTCTTGGCAAACGCCTCAACTTCAGCAGCATCTTTCTTGTATTGCTCGGCATTTCCGCCCATCGATTGACACAGCGCGACAAAAATCGACTGCTTGTCTGTTTCGGGACGATAACTAGCCATGAATCGCTCAAAGCTACTGACTACACCCAATGCGTAAACAGGATTGTAGTCAAAATCAACATTGGTAGAAAGTAAATGCATTTCGACCATCAATTCTTCTACCACCCGCCGATAAATCGAATTAATCGGGCGTGTATGCTGGTTGTAGAAATTACGCTTGGTATCGGAGACAGTACTCTGGTTATTCACTATGTGGGAGATTTAGTTAACAATACTTAATTATCGCCGATCGCCTACACAATAGGCAAATTCATCTGGAGATGGCTATGACATCGAGGTTGTAGGCGATGGAGCGGGGAGCTGGGGAGACTAGGGGGAGACAGAAATAGTCTGTTCAAATCATCGATAATTTAAGATATCGCACAGATGAATCGGTCGTCAGTCGATCAGATTCGGCAACATTCACAGCGATCTAGACTAGCCGCCATCAGCAATTGGTAGCAACATCATACTGCTTTTTTCAGAATCTTTGTGCTTTTGTGCCGATACGTTTGAGTCGATCGACAAGGCATTCTAGATACATAGATGATTACATTTAGGAAAGTGGGACAGTAAATTATGACTCGGAATTTAAATGTTGCAGCATGGTTACTCGTCGGCACAGTGGTAATTTCTACAGTGTTCCCACAGGTTATTCGGGCAGCTCAACCGGATGCTACCCAGAGTCAAGCCAAAACAAATCTTAACTCGATCGATGCCATCGGTCACTATCAGCAGGGTCTAAAATCTGCATCGTTGGGCGATATGATGAATGCGATCGGTAGATTCGATCGAGCAATTGCGATCGATCCGCGTTATTTTCAAGCTTACATCGAACGGGGTAATGTCAAGGATGCGATCCGTGACTATCCAGGTGCGATTGCTGATTATACGATGGCAATCTCGATCGATCCCAAAGCGGCAACTGCTTACTACAATCGCGGTACGGTACTGAGTCAAAGTGGCAAACATGAGTCAGCGATTGTGGACTACAAGAAAGCCATCGCAATTAATCCTCAATATGCTCAAGCCCATCTTAATCTCGCCAATGAGCTAGATGATCTCAACGATGTTGCTGGTGCGCTGATTAATTACGATCGAGCAATCATGCTCAAACCCAATTATGCCCTAGCTTATCTCAATCGCGGCATCATGTACGAACGGGCTGGAAATCGCGCCAAAGCGATCGCCGATCTACGTCAAGCGGCTAAATTATTTCAGTCGATCGGTCAGATCGATCGGTACAATCGGGCGATTAAAATGATTAAAGATATTCAGTCGGAAGTTTAGAATCGGCTGCTAATTGGTAGACTCGATCGAGAGACTATCGCTAAAAATCTTGTTATGCCGATCGAGACTTGCTTCCCCCTGGCAATTTATTATGAGGATCTACCCGACGCGCCCGAACACCAACAGAGTCTGATCGATGCGGTACTGGAACTAGAACAAGCTGGTGCCGAACGCCGAAACTATCCCGAAATGGCCTGGACGGGCGATCTACATGGCGTAGAGCAAATTCATACCAATCCCCAGTTTGCGTGGATTGTAGCCCAAGTAGAGCGGCATACAGCGATCTATTTGCTAGAGCTAGGTGTGGATTTAACAAAAGTAGATCTATACATTCAACGCGCATGGCCGATCGTCTCACGTACAGAGCAAGAAATCGGTGCTCATTGCCACAATACGGCGCATATTAGCGCGGTTTATTACATCAAGGTACCAGCAGAGGGTACT
>JANNBD010000014.1:0-10324 GCA_031385105.1 Chamaesiphon sp. OTE_78_metabat_374 | reverse complement strand
CACGTCATCGCCAACCATACCCTCCATCACTGGTACAAGCAAATGACTCCACTTGTCGCTCAACGGGAAATTGAAGACACTCAACAAATTATCAGAGACATTTTGAAAGTAGAAACTGCCTACTTCAGACCTCCCGGCGGTGTTCTCACCAATGGGTTGGTTGCTTACGCTCAAAAGCAAGGTCAATCGGTGAATATGTGGTCGGTGGATTCAAATGATAGCCGCCCAAATCGTCCATCTCCAGAAGCAATGGTTAAAACTATCCTCGATCAAGCGACTCCAGGCGGGATTGTCCTAATGCATGATGGTGGTGGTAGTCATGACAATACAGCCAGAGCTGTTCCTCAAATTATTGCCAAACTGCGAGAGCAAGGATATAAATTTGTGACGATGCCTGAGTTGCTGGCAATATCATCCGTAAATGCAGAAAAGGTAGCTAAAGCTTCAGATGTAGAAGACGAGAGTTAGGAGCGTGGGAGCGTGAGCGGAAGACTTAGAATGCTTCTTTCTCCCCATGCTCCGTGCCCCCATCCCATTAATAAATATGAGGATCCAGCCGTAAAACACTCCCGCAGACCGACTAATCCAGTTAGAATGTGCTATTGCACCAATCCTTTATCATCACTGAACCCGTGTCTAAAGTTCTTGTTTCCGATCCCATCGACCAAGCAGGGATTGATATCCTGCTCCAAGTCGCCCAAGTAGATGTCAAAATTGGCTTGCCGCCAGCAGAATTGGCGCAGATTATCGGCGACTACGATGCGATCATGATTCGATCGGAAACCCGTGTCACCAAAGAGATTATTGAAGTTGCCACCAAGCTCAAAATCATCGGACGGGCAGGTGTTGGAGTCGATAATGTCGATGTCCCCGCTGCTACCCGTAAAGGAATTGTCGTAGTTAATTCACCTGAAGGTAATACGATCGCCGCAGCCGAACATGCCTTAGCGATGATGCTATCGATGGCGCGGTATATTCCTGAAGCTAACCAGTCAATGAAAGCTGGACAGTGGAATCGCAAACAATTTGTTGGTACTGAAGTTTACAAAAAAACGCTCGGTGTCGTTGGACTAGGGAAAATTGGCTCCCACGTCGCGACTGTGGCGAAAGCACTGGGGATGAAGCTGTTAGCTTACGATCCATTCATCTCGGCCGAACGCGCCGAGCAACTGGGCTGTACATTAGTCGATCTGGATACTATCTTCCGTCAGTCAGACTACATCACGCTCCACATACCCAAAACGCCAGAAACAGCGAATCTAATTAATGCTGAGACATTGGCAAAAATGAAACCGCAAGCGCGGATTATTAACTGTGCTCGCGGTGGCATCATTGACGAAGCAGCCTTAGCTCAGGCCCTAAAGGACGGTACAATTGCAGGTGCCGCGATCGATGTCTACGCAGTCGAGCCGCTGGGTGAATCAGAATTGCGATCAGTCGGCAAACAACTCGTCCTCACACCCCACTTAGGCGCGTCTACAGCCGAAGCACAAGTCAATGTTGCTCTCGATGTTGCCGAACAGATTCGGGACGTATTGATGGGCTTGCCAGCCCGCTCTGCGGTAAATATTCCAGGTCTACACCCCGATGCACTCCAGCAGCTCAAACCATATCTCCAGCTCGCTGAAACGATCGGTAATATGGTCAGTCAACTGGCTGGTGGACGGATCAATGATCTTCAAATTGGTCTATACGGCGATCTTGCTGAACAACAAACCAAGCCCATTATTATCGCTGCACTCAAGGGTCTATTATCCCCAGCTTTGCAGGAACGGGTAAATTATGTCAACGCTGGTATTGAAGCAAAAGAGCGCGGTATTCATGTATCTGAAACTCGCGATGCTTCAGTCCGAGACTATGCCGCAACCCTTAAACTGACTGCAAAAGGTTCACTGGGTCAGCATTCCGTTACAGGCGCATTATTGGGTGATTCGGAACTCCGAATTACCAGCGTTGATGATTTTCCAGTCAACGTCGCACCAACTGAAAATATGCTCTTTACTGTGCATAAAGATGTACCAGGAATTATCGGGATTATCGGTTCGCTGCTGGGCAAATTTAATGTCAATATTGCCAGTATGCAAGTCGGACGCAAAATCGTACGCGGCGATGCTGTCATGGTATTGAGTATCGACGATCCATTACCCGACGGAATTTTAGCCGAAATCAAACAGGTGGCGGGAATTAGCGATGCTTATACTGTTACATTAACTTAATTAAACAGTTGATAGTTGTTGGCGGTAGCGAATCGTTTGCTTGTGCCTACGGCAGGCTAACGCCAACGATTCAGAAAATAATACTCAAAACAATTACCAGTGATGAGAAAAATTGAATGGAGCAATTATCTCGCTCAAAGTTTAATTTGTGCGGGATTGTTGACGATTCTCACTCTGTTCGTGAAGCGTCTGCCTACGCAGAGAGGCCACGCCAACGGGATTTCCACCTCGTCTGTCTCTCCAAATCATTCCAACACAGATGAGATCGATTGGACGAAGCCCACACTGTGCCTGACGGCAGGCTGTCGCCAACGGGAACAACAATCGATCTCTAAAAATCCTCAACAGCTCTGTAGCAATATTCCAGCAGCTAAACCTGTCACCCGCACCGAACTATTTTTTGGATTGCGTAAACCGAATGGAACTGAAGTAAATAATGCTGAATTTCAACGGTTTCTCGATCGTGAAGTTACGCCCAGATTCCCCGATGGCTTCACCGTAATTTCTGGTCGCGGTCAATTCAAAGATGCTCGTGGTGCCATCCTGCAAGAGCGATCGAAACTGTTAATCTTACTCTACCCAATTGCGGCAAGTAGTAACCAGCAGATCGAGCAAATACGTAAAGCTTATATCACCGCTTTTCAACAACAATCGGTACTCCGTGCTGACAACCAATCCTGCGCTGCTTTTTAAGATCTGACTTATTTTAGTGGCTTGAGTTAGATTTATGAAGACCTAGCCAATTAAGTTGTTCATTATGCTACTGTTGATGATGGGTTAATTGCTGATTCACTACAGTTATGATGTAGACGTAGATAGTTATTAGAACTTTTTTTATACGCAAATACTTAGGATCATGTCTAATAGCTGGTGGGAAATTAAAATTGAGTGTGTAGCCGATCTAGAAGAAAGTATCTTTTGGAGACTGAGCGAATTTGGGTGCAAAGGGATGTCTACCCAACAAGTAGGCAATGAAATCCTGATTGGTGCTTATGTCTCCCAAGCTCAAGTCAAACTATTAGAAGTCTCTGATCTGTCATTACAATTTGAAGCAGATGCGCGGGCAATTGGCTGTGCGTTGCCAATAACTAAGTGCAGCCTAATCGATGAAGAAGATTGGTCGAGTAGCTGGAAACAACATTGGCAACCGCAATTAATTGGCGACAGGCTATTAATTAACCCCGCGTGGATTGAACCACCAGTAGACTCTGACAGAATCATCCTCACCCTCGATCCTGGAGTTGCCTTTGGGACGGGCACTCATGCCACTACTCAATTGTGTCTAGAAGCCCTGGAAATGCGCCTCCAGCCTGGCTCGAATCTGACGATCGCGGATCTTGGCTGTGGTTCTGGTATTCTCTCTACAGCCGCATTATTGTTGGGTGCCCACCAAGTTTATGCCGTCGATAATGATCCCCTAGCTGTCAAAGCAACTGGTGAAAATCGCGATCTTAATTTAATCGCAACTGAAAAATTAATCGTCGATCTCGGCAGTATCGATCGACTTCAGGCAATGATTCCTGAGCCTCTTGATGGTTTTGTCTGCAATATCCTAGCAGACATCATTATAGAACTGTCACCCTCGATGGCTGCCCTGGTCAAACCAAAAGGTTGGGCAATCTTGAGCGGAATTCTATCTAGTCAAGTAGCTGATGTTTCTAATGTGATGGAAAAGCAAGGTTGGATCGTTGGAACCGTTTGGAATCGTCAGGAATGGAGTTGCATCAATCTCAAGCATAAGTAACCGTAGGGTGTGTTACTGCGTTCGCGTAGCGTCTGCCTTAGCAGAAGCATAACGCACCATCTGAAATAATAATGGTGCGTTACGCTTCTGCTAAGGCAGACGCTACGCGAACGCGATAACACACCCTGCAATAATTCCTAAAGCCTAACCCATATTGCTCGATGAACTGGCAACCCTTTATTCAGTGTTGCGACCTCACGTTCTGTCGGTATGCCCAGTGGATTCGGCTCGATCCAATCTGCTTGGGTGCGGCGGAAAGCGGGGTTTTCACTAAATCTGTCGCACATTTCTTGAGCAACCCATTCGAGATCTGACTGAAGGAATACTTCACCACCACTGGGTAAATAGCGAGCAATATCGTTAACTAGTTCTGGTTGAACGACACGTCTTTTTGCATGTCTAGTTTTGAAGCAGGGATCGGGATACTGAATGCTGATCCGCTGTAATTTTTCAGCAGGCAGCGATGCGAGTAGTGTAGCAAGGGATGTATTAATATTCCCAAATACATAATGAAGATTGCTCAGATTTGCATGATCCCGCTTCTGATTGGCATGGGTGACTAGAGCTTCACGAATTTCAATCCCTAAATGGTTCCACTCTGGATGTTGTTGGCTTAATTCTAGTAGGAATCTCCCATAAGCTGCGCCAATGTCCAGATGAATTGGTGCAGTCAAGTCTGAATAAATTGCTGACCAATCGGGCGGAATCAGGGACTCTTTGTAGATAATGCTGAGTGGATTGACATGTTGCCTGACTTTGATCCGAGACATGAAACTAGAGATGATGTAGGTAATAAATTGAAAACGAACTCCCCAATACAAATCTAGCTAGCAAACCTCAAATTACTACAGTAGCAGTTTAAAGTTTACTAGCAAGATGACAGAATAGTGATTGTCTTAGGAAAGAAGCCCTCGCTAATAAAATCAGCTACCCTCGATCAATCGAACAACTGATGTGGAAGATCTTTTCGATCTATTCATCACCATCTTTTTCAACTTGCTTGAGATGAATATGCTTGCGTCCGAGGGTAATCTCAAACACGTCGCCTTCTTTCAAGCCCATTTGCTTGGTATAAGCAGCACCAATCAATAAGTTCTTATTCGATTGAACAGTGATTTTGTAACTGGCACTACGTCCACCACGACCACCACCAACGGATTTGCTATCCAATTCAATGCCTTCAGCATCGATCATCGCATTCAAAAACTTCATCATGTTGACGCGCTCTACACCGTTCTTAGTTTCGGTGAAGTAGCCGCATTCACGCGCTTTATCTTCTTTGCTGGTATTACCGAGGTCTTTGACTTTTTGAAGTAGTTCTTCGCCAACTAGTGGTTCAATATTTTTCTTATTACTCATCAACTTAGATTTCAATCTAGAGGGTCTGACGCTATCCGGCGTTGCGGTTTTGCTAACCTAGACCTGCAATTATTTATTAGAGGTTGCTGTTAGCACTTATCTCCATAGTACACTGATTAGATTTTTTTTGTTAACTATTTCTATTGAAAATACCATCTTTTTTAGGGCAGAGCGAAACTTATGTTCAAATGTCAGGTGAATGGCAAATAGTAGTTGGTGCAGAGTCGCTAGTAGTCAATATATTTTTGATAGGATCTCGATCTCTAGATTCGTTGGAGTATTAATAGTTATCACTGCTAGATTCTGCTAGGATCGTCAAAGATTAAGTCTCCCAGAGCAAAAGTCAGCGGATAAAACAGCCAGGACAGATATGAAACTGACTACTCGCGGACATTATAGTGTCAAGGCAATGTTAGACCTCAGCTTACAGCCAAACTATGGCCCAGCTTCGGTAAGTGCGATCGCCAATCGTCAATGTTTACCAATTCCCTACCTCGAAAAATTATTAATCGAATTGCGGCGGGCTGGATTAGTTGAGTCGATTCGGGGTGTTAATGGTGGTTATAGACTTGCTAAAAATCCCACTCAAATTGCGCTGAGTGATATCTTAGTAGCAGTAGGTGAATCAATGGTAGTCGATCGATCCCAAGATCATCGATCGACTGACGATCATCTAGCTACCGACTGGGTGACACAGATGCTCTGGCGCAGACTCAACGAAAAACTCCAAGCAGCTCTGGCTAGCATCTCCCTCGCAGATCTCTACTATGATGCTCGTAGTTGGCAAGCAGCGCAGGGGGAGGTCACTAATTATATTATTTAGGAAAAGAGAGTGTGGGAAGATGGGGAAGTGTGGGAGGTATGGGGAGTAATAATAAGTTAACTATTCACTATTCACTATTCACTATCCACTCTTTACTATGAAATTATTAATCAGCAACGATGACGGCGTATTCGCACTCGGAATTAAGACACTAGCAGATACACTGGCTCTAGCTGGACATGAAGTAATTGTAGTCTGTCCCGATCGAGAGCGATCGGCAACAGGACATGGTTTGACGCTCCACGATCCGATTCGAGCGGAAGAAGTCACTGGAATTTTTGATCCCAGCATTAGGGCTTGGTCTTGTTCTGGTACGCCTGCTGATTGTGTCAAGCTAGCATTAGGAGCATTGCTCGACAGTTTTCCCGATTTCGTTCTCTCTGGCATCAATCATGGTGCGAACTTAGGAACAGACGTTTTGTATTCTGGCACGGTGTCTGCGGCGATGGAAGGAACGATCGAAGGTATTCCCAGTATTGCTTTTAGTCTGACTAGTTTTAGCTGCCAGGAATTTCAACCAGCAGCGAACTTCGCGCGAGATCTGATTGCTCATTTACAGCAGCAACCACTCGCCGAATCGACATTACTAAATGTGAATATTCCCCCCGTGCCAGCTTCCGAAATTGCTGGGGTCAAAATTACTCGTCAGGGGATCAGGCGATATTTTGACACATTTCAAAAGCGGGTAGATCCCCGTGGTAAGACTTACTATTGGCTATCGGGAGAAGTAGTGCAGGATCTAGATCAACCTGAACATCTCCACTTGCCCCCAGAGATTGAAACCGATGTGCAGGCGATTAAAAATAACTTTATTACGATCGTCCCACTGCAATTTAACATGACTTCAGCGACTGGGATTTTTGGTCTTCAAGACTGTGGGATTGCCGAAATTAAAATCAATCAACAAGATGAATTCCATTAAAAAGCCCCCGCAATAAATTAATTGCAGGGGCTAATTTAATAATGTTTGGGTCAGTAGTTTTTGTAGAGTGGACAGATATTCAGTATGGTGGGCACTGCCCACCCTCCGAAAGCTATCAACTATCTACGGAAAGGCTCCGCCAACAACTATCAATTATCAATTGCTGACTAACCTGCTGTTGCAGTTAGAAACTTCGCTGCCGCAGCTTTTAAGTCCGCAGCTTTGTCTGTTTGCTCCCAAGGTAAATCTAAATCACTGCGACCAAAATGACCGTAAGCGGCGACATCTTGATAAAAACGACCACCACGTTCTGCGGGTAAATTCCGCAGGTTGAAAGTAGAGAGAATTCCCTCTGGGCGCAATTCAAACTGATCCTCGATTAGTTCAAAAATTTGATCATCGCTAATTTTGCCAGTGCCGAAAGTTTCGACTAAGATACTGACGGGAGCAGCTACGCCGATCGCATAACTGAGTTGAATCTCACACTTAGTAGCCAAACCAGCAGCCACAACGTTTTTAGCGACGTGACGGCAAGCGTAGGCCGCAGATCGATCAACTTTGGTGGGATCCTTACCGGAGAAAGCACCGCCACCATGACGAGAATAACCGCCATATGTATCAACAATGATTTTGCGTCCAGTCAAACCAGCATCCCCTTGAGGACCGCCGATCACGAATTTACCCGTTGGGTTAACGAGGAAATGGGTTTTGTCATCTGGCTTAATTTCCAAATCTGCAAATACAGGTAGCACCACTGCTGTCCAAAGATCGGCTTTGATTTTTGCCAACACGCCAGCATCATCGGTAATAGTACCAATTGCCGCGTCGTGTTGAGTTGAAATCAAAATTGTGTCGATCGCAACAGGCACACCATTTTTGTACTCAACAGTAATTTGAGTTTTGCCATCGGGACGCAGATAAGGCAGATCGCCAGTCTTGCGTACAGCCGCCAACCGTCGCGCAACTCGATGAGCCAAGCTGATTGGTAAGGGCATTAATTCGGGTGTTTCGTTACAAGCGTACCCGAACATAATTCCTTGATCTCCGGCACCAGTTTGGTCGAAGATATCGGTGCTATCATCCCGATTTTCTTGGGCTGCATTTACACCTTGGGCAATGTCAGGGGATTGTTGATCCAGAGCAATCAAGACTGAGGCACTGTTCGCCGAAAATCCATTGTCGGCATTAGTGTAGCCGATTTCTGCTATTTTCTTACGAGCCAATTCAATGTAGTTGACAGTCGCTTTGGTGGTGATCTCACCTGTAATCAAAACGAGTCCGGTATTGACGACGACTTCTGCTGCGACCCGACTGTAGGGGTCTTGAGCCAGCAATGCATCCAAAATTGTGTCAGAGATCTGATCACAAATTTTGTCGGGGTGTCCTTCCGTCACGGATTCCGATGTAAAAAGATATCTACGAGACAAGTAACAGTCCTCCTTATAGTACTGGCTAATGTTAGCCTATATGTTTACACAATACTTGCACCTTAATTCAGAATTTTACCATTCTGCTTTGAGTGTGCCAATGCGTAATGTGGCTGCTATTACAATCTATACCAAAACTGACCAAAGGAGAATTGAAAATTGTTGACGCTTGGGGTAAATATCGATCATGTTGCCACAATTCGGCAGGCTAGACGCACCGTAGAACCAGATCCGATCGCAGCAGCGGTATTGGCAGAACTGGCTGGGGCAGAGGGCATTACGGCACATCTCCGCGAAGATCGCAGGCACATGCAGGATCGAGACATCCGGCTGCTGCGGGAAATTGTCCGCACGCGCCTGAATTTGGAAATGGCTGCAACGGCAGAGATGGTTCAAATCGCGCTGGAAGTCAAGCCTGACTACGTGACGCTTGTACCGGAAAAACGGGAAGAAGTCACTACAGAAGGTGGGCTGGACATTGCGGGTCAACTCGATCGGATGAAATCAGTGGTAGATAAATTACAATCAGCAGGGATTCCAGTCAGTCTATTTATCGACCCAGAACCAGCTCAAATTGCCGCCTCAGCCCAGGTAAATGCAAAATTTATTGAATTGCACACGGGACGATACGCGGAAGCGAAGGAGCCGATTCTGGTCGCAAAAGAGCTAGCAAATTTAGCGACAGGGTGTGATCTGGCAATTGCTGCTGGATTGCGAGTAAATGCTGGACATGGACTGACTTATTGGAATGTGCGTCCGATCGCTTGTCTCCCTGGGATGGAAGAATTGAATATCGGTCATAGTATCATCAGTCGATCGGTACTCGTTGGAATCGATCGAGCCATCCGCGAGATGAATGCCGCCATGTTTGGCGTTAATATCTAAATTTTCAAAGTTAGGGAGGTAGTAAATACTCAAATCTATTTACCATCCACCATCCACCATTCACCATCCACTAATTTATGCAAACCTATTATTACCTAGTCGCCAGTCATGATTTTTTGCACGAACAAGAAGTCAATGAAGTATTTGCCGAACGGATTCGCAATTATCAGGAACAAGCCAAAGAAATCGATTTCTGGTTGATCGATCGACCTGCATTTCTAGATGCGCCAGAATTGGCTAGTGTCAAAGCAAAAATCCCCCAACCTGCGACTGGAGTTGTTTCGACCAATAAGCAATTTATCACTTGGTTGAAATTAAGATTAGAATTTGTCGCGACAGGTGAATTTCAAGCTCCATCGGCAGCTATTCCCGATCCAATTGGTGTTTTAACTGCGGTTTGAGTTGCTAATGTTGTCAGCCAAAAACCCGACTTTTCAAAAAAGCGTCGTTTTTATTCTCCTGGGGGAGAGGCTCCGCCAACGGGGGTTCCCCCGAATAAAAAAACGACAAGACAGTCGGGTTTTTTAGTCAACCACTTTGATGCGATATGTGATTTTATCGATCGATTCTTACTTCTAGCGATCGAGGACGATATGCCAACACAAAATCTCTGACACGGCGATAGTCATGTTTTGTAGTCAGTCCCACGCAGCCAGATGTACCATCCTCTTTCTTGCTTTGATTAAAACTAGGGTCCCAATGAATGCCTAGCGCACTTCTAGTCATCCGAGAACTGAAGCCAGGTTTAGGAAAAATCGGAATCATCGTACCGCCAACCTCTGAAATTGTACCATCCACAACTCTAGCTGCGACGGAATAAGATCCATCAGGTAATGGAGCATGGGTTTGAGTTTGATAACGGTTTCTATTTTGAGTAAATGCTCTACCACTGACGGCATTGAGTCGGAATATTTGCCCTGCCGATCTGTTGCGATAGGCTGTTAATTT
>JANNBD010000545.1:0-5482 GCA_031385105.1 Chamaesiphon sp. OTE_78_metabat_374 | reverse complement strand
CATCAATTAATGCTTTACTGAGAGCGATCGATAATGATGATTATGAACTCGAAAATCGAATAGTACGGCGGAAATCGATCGAGACATTAGGTAAATTACAAGCTAAATCAGCATTACCCGCAATTCAAAAATGTTTGGTCGAAGCAGACTGCTATACTGTCGAAAATGCAGTGTGGGCAATCGGTGAAATTGGCACTGACGATCCAGAAATATTATCAGAAATCGCGCGAATATTAGACCGCGAGGGGCAAAATCATCGGGTAATTATTCATACTTTAGTTAAGCTGGACTATAAACCAGCAGTCGATCGAATCCAAGCTTTTACAGAGTCAACTGATGAGGCGACAGCGAGTGCGGCGATTTCGGCTGTGTGTAGATTCACGGGTGATTATACCCAGATGGAACGGGTAATTGCGTTTCTATTTCACCCTAATATAAATGCCCGACGCGCTTGTATTCAAGATCTGATTGATGCTAATTATTATCCGGCAATTCCGAGTATTGCAAGATGTCCAGTATCGATCGTGTTTCGATTACGGGCGATTAGATCGCTGGCTGATATTGGCGTAGAGCGGGGTGAGATTGAATTTAGTGAGATTCGATCGAGTCTCGAACAAACCCTGTACGATCATCCCCGCGATTTGGAATTAATTCATGAATACGATCTGCCACCGACGATGGAATTTTTGATTCGGCAGTTGTATGAAACTGATTTTGGGCTGTGTTATTTAGCGACTCAGACTATTTTAGACGATCAAGCTGATGAAGCACCTGCGGCTTTATTGGCAACATATGAAGCGGAAGCTTATAACGATTATGGTGCCCATTATCATGTGATGAAACTGATTGGTTGGCTCAAATATCAGCCAGGTTACGATCTATTAGTCGAAGCTTTAAATAACCGTGAACCACAGTTTCAAAAATCACGAGCGGCGGCTGCGCTGGCTTTGGGTGAGCTAGGTGATAAACGGGCAATTCCGCTGCTGGTAGCTTGTTTGGAGACTAAAATTTGGGATCTCAAATATGCTGTTTTGATGGCGTTGGATAAATTGGATGATATCAGTGGACGAGAAATTGCGGCGAATGATGATGATTGGTTGATTCGCGATCGTGCGAATGTTTAATTGAGATCGAAGGTTAACCGTGAGCCTGAGACTAAAGTCTCGGCTTGTGATGCAAAGTCCGCCTGTCTTGATTCGCTAAACCGTCGGGGAACCCGACGAGCGCGAATCGCTACGCGGACTAATGAATTTCCTAGTCCGCGTAGGCGGACTTTGCATCATGAGCGGCGGTTTTAACCGCTGGCATTCTAGTTGCTCAAGTTAAGATTAATTTTACGCCCGCGATCGCCAAAACTACTGCCAACAACACCTGAAGCTTATAACTGCCAATCCGTTTACTCCCGTACTCAGAACCAATCCAACCACCAACAGCAGCACAAATCGCCCAAATCCACAGACTCGATGGTAACGTCGGCAACTTTGTCAGATAACCGAGCAATCCAGAGATCGAATTTACCAAAATAAACGCCGCTGAAACTCCAGCCGCTTGCTTGATTGTCGCCCAGCCCATCAGCAACAGCAGCGGACTCAAGAAGATCCCCCCACCCACGCCTGTCAGCCCCGACAACAGCCCGATCGCCATGCCCAGACTAATTGCTAACCAAATTGGTAATGGGTGAGGTTGTTGGGGCTGTGAGCTGGCTTGACGCAAACCCAATCTGCCAGCAGCATAGAGTAAGACTATCCCCAAGATGGGCTTGTAAATTTGTGTTGGCAAAACGATCGATCCACCGATAAATGCACAGGGAATTGAACCAATAGCAAACTGCCAGAATAGAGACTTATCAAAGCATCCAGCCCGATAAAACTTGGTAGTCGCGATCGCTGCCACAATGATATTGAGGACTAGTGCCGTCGGCTTCATCACTGCGGGAGTCATGCCAAATAATGCCATTGCAGCCAAATATCCAGATGCTCCGCCATGTCCGACAGAGCTGTAGAGAATCGCGGCGATAAAGATACAAGTAGCTAATAGTAATTCAGACACTCAAATTTGGTAGATAGTAAATAGTGACAGGTAAATCGGGAACACTAAGCAAGACATCTTCAAGACAGATACGAGCTAAGTTATGGATGCGGAAGAACTATTGTGGCGATATCGTGGTGGCGAACGGGACTTTACCACAGTCGATCTGAGTGGATTTAGTTTGGTTTCTCAGGACTTAATTGATATTATTCTCAACCAAGGTGACTTACGCAAAAGTAATCTCACATTTGCCTATCTTAATCGTGCTCAGTTTGTCAAAGCGAATTTATCTAATTGTAAGCTGGGTGGCTCGACACTGATTCGCGCCGATCTTCAAGGAGCTAATCTCCGCGATGCCGATTTGCATGGAGCCAATCTCCAGTATGCCGATTTTCGCGGTGCAGATATGACTTGGGTAAATCTGATCGATGCCAATTTGATGGATGCAGACTTACGCAATGTCAATCTCAGCGGTGCTAATCTCAGTGGTGCCTGTTTACGAGCGGCTAACTTTCGGGAGGAGAAACGCAGCTATGCCTCAAATCTTCGCAGTGCCAAGCTCTGTCGCGCCGATCTTCGCAATGCGAACATGGCGGGGGCAAATTTATCAAAAGTCGATCTCAGCTATGCCAATCTGACTGAAGCAAATCTCAAAGGAGTCGATCTCAGCGGTGCCAACTTAACAGGTGCAAAATTAACCAGTGCAATCCTGACAGAAGCTAATTTGCACGAAGCAATCTTGCCTCACGCAGATCTCTCCTTGTGCAAACTTGAACGGGCGATTCTCACCGCTTGCGATATGACTAGTGTAAATCTAAGTAAAGCAATTATGTCCAAGATTAAGTTGGCAAATACCAATCTCAGTCATGCTAATCTGACAGATGCTCGAATGCACAATGCCGATCTTACTCGAACATTATTGTGCTACGCCAAAATGATTAGGGTGGAATTGATTGAGGCACATTTAGCCAAAACTGACTTAGAAGATGCCGATCTCAGTTATGCCAATTTGATGCGCGCAGAAATGAGCAGTGCCAGTATGATCGGTGCAAACCTCACTGCTGCCAAGATGCCTGATGGTCGAATTTATGCCAGCGTTTAATTAGTTGTTGGTGAAGCATTTTTGCTCCTAAATTATTCCAAATCTCACCAGTATTACAATACGCAGATGTTGAGACGATCGTAAGATATATTCAGCGAAGTAATTAGGAGCAAGCACGGTGCTGGACATTAGACAGATTCGAGAACAGCCAGAATTAGTACAGACAAAACTAGATCTTCGAGGCGTTGGTGTCTATGATATCCAACCACTTCTTGCTCTGGATAAACAGCAGCGGGAACTAGAATCGAACCGCAGTCAACTTCAAGCCCGCAGCAATGAGATTGGTAAACTAGTCGGGCAAAAAATGGCCGCAAAAGTCGCTCCAACCGATCCAGAAATTTTAGCTCTTAAAGTAGAAGGAAATACTGTCAAAGCTACGTTGAGCGAACTCGAACCCGCCGAACGCGAACTCAAGGCGCAGATTCTCGCGTTGATTTTGCAGCTTCCCAATCTTCCGAGCGACACTACACCAGCAGGTAAAGGTGAGGAAGAGAACGTCGAGCTGCGTAAATGGGGCGATGAATACATCCCCACAAATCCTGAAATCTTACCCCACTGGGAAATCGGCGAGAAATTAGGGATCTTGAACTTTGAGAGCAGTGCCAAGCTTGCCCAGAGCCGATTTGTGACGCTGATTGGTGCAGGGGCTGCCCTAGAACGTGCGCTGATTAGCTTTATGCTCGATCGACAGATTGCCGCCGGATATACTGAAGTTAGCCCACCGATCCTCGTCAATACCGCTTCGATGACAGCGACGGGACAACTGCCCAAATTTGCTGAAGACGGCTTCAGATGCGCCGAAGACGATCTGTGGTTGATTCCCACGGCTGAAGTGCCCGTCACCAATCTCTACCGCGAACAGATTCTCACCAGCGAACAGCTCCCGATCCATCACTGTGCTTACACACCTTGTTTTCGGCGAGAGGCTGGAAGCGCGGGACGAGACACTAGAGGCTTGATCAGGCTCCATCAATTCAACAAGGTTGAACTAGTTAAGTTTGTCCATCCCGACACCTCAGAGCAAGAACATGAAGCTCTAGTGATGAATGCCGAAGCTATTCTTCAGGCACTCAAATTACCGTACCGAGTTCTGGAACTCTGCACTGGCGATATTGGCTTCAGTGCGGCGAAATGCTACGACTTAGAAGTGTGGCTACCGTCGGCTGGTAAATATCGCGAAATTTCTAGTTGCTCAAACTTTAGAGATTTCCAAGCCCGTCGCGGTGATATCCGGTTTAAGGAAACTGGTAAGAAGGGGACTCAATTTATCCATACTCTCAATGGTTCGGGACTGGCTATCGGTAGAACGATGGCAGCAATTCTGGAAAATTATCAGCAGCCAGATGGCAGCATTCAAGTACCTGAGGTGTTGCAATCTTATTTGGGTAGAGCGGTATTGTAGAAGTTTGGTGGGATGCAAGCGGAGATTTTGCCCTCATCCCCTAGCCCCTTCTCCCACGGGAGAAGGGGAACTGGACTAGAAGAAACGAGTCATAATCTTGCTCCCTCTCCCCGTGGGAGAGGGTTGGGGTGAGGGCAAAATCTCCGCTTGCCCCAATCACTAACTTATGCTATGCTTGACAAGGCTAATTTGCAGTTTAACTGCACAATTAAACAGCTATAAGTATTTGAGGTTCAGTCGCGACTAATTTTGCGTTAACCAAAACCGAATAGCCAACCACAGACAGCAGGAGCAATTGCTTAATTCCCTGCCGAGGTTAACGCAAACAGTCCAAGCGATCGCTACGTTAGTAGTGAGACGCGATCGATTGAACGAAAACCTTGGCACCTAGTGTCGGGGTTAATTTTATGCCTTGCAGTCCGTTCACACCCAAAACTCGATCGATCGAGAGGTAAGCATCATATGGGGAGAACCCTCGCAAACAAACAATCGATCGTCGCTGACCTCAAGCAAGACTTGAGTGAAGCTACAATGGTCGCGGTGATTAACTACCAGGGTCTAACCGTGGCAGAAATCACCGATTTACGCAGACGGATTCGCCCCAAAGGTGGGATCTGTACAGTTACTAAAAATACCCTAATGGGTAAAGCGATCGAAGGCGATCCGCAATGGTCAGCATTAGAACCATTACTCAAAGGTTCTTCGGCATTCTTATTGCTCAAAGATGATATCGGTGGCTCGATTAAGGCTTACCACGAATTCCAGAAAGCAACCAAGAAAACCGAGCTGCACGGTGGCGTGATGGAAGGGAAAGTCCTTTCCGGCGTTGATGTCAAAGCCATCGGCGATCTCCCATCGAAAGAACAGCTCATGGCGCAAATCGCTGGTGCCCTCAACTCCGTCACCGCGAAAATCGCGATTGGCGTTAAAGAAGTACCTGCGTCCATTGC
>JANNBD010000488.1:0-4351 GCA_031385105.1 Chamaesiphon sp. OTE_78_metabat_374 | reverse complement strand
AATTTCACTAATAAACCACCAAATAACCGCCGTGAATTTGCGATCGTACTCCAGTCTCTCATTACTCGAATATTCGATCGTCAACAACCAATTTTATCATCGGATTTAGTCGCGATCGATATTTTAAAACAAGCCTTTGCTCCAGAATTAGCCACCTTACCAAAACAGGCGAAAGTAACAGCATCACCAGCAGCAACAACATACCCCATCGGCACCAGACTATCGGGAGAAGTATTACTCACCGGAATTGGCATCGGCGGCAATCCGATCGAAGATGAAGGCAATAACGATCGCCGCATTACCGCTGGCTACCGAGCGAGGTTGAATATTAATACCAGTTTCACTGGATTCGATCGACTCAGAATTAGACTCCAAAATAGTGATATCGCCGCCGTAAATAGAGTCACGGGTAGCGACATGAGCCGACTCTCTTATCAAGGCAATACCAATGGTCAAATCGTATTGAATCGTCTAGAATATCGCTTTCCGATCGACACCAAAACCGAACTATTTGCTACAGCGAAGGGTGGCAATCTTGCCAATTTCGGCGATTCATTAAATCCCCATTTAGATAGTGGTTCTCAAGGCACTATTTCGCGATTTGGAGTGCGAAATCCGATCTACCGCCAGGGAAGAGGATCGGGCTTTGGTATCACTCACAAACTGGGCGCGGATTTTACCGCAGGCTTGGGTTATCTTGCCGATGATGCCAACGAGATCGACAAAGGACTATTTGGCGGCTCTTATGGGGCGATCGCCCAAATCACCTATAAACCTAACCCACAAGTTGGCATCGGTGTCAACTATATTAAATCCTTCAATCGACTCGATACAAATACAGGTAGCGATCGCGCCAATGACCCTTTCAATGATACAAGTAACGCGATCGCCGCTGATGCCTTCGGGGTGCAATCTTCAGTACAGATTCCCCAAACGTTTATTTAGGCGGATGGGCGGGATTTACCCGCGCCCAGGCGATGGATTTACCTGGAAATCCAACTGCAAATATTTTCAATTGGGCGGCTACCTTATCCCTGGTAGATATTAGCGGCAAGGATAGCTTGGCGGGGATTATTATCGGTCAACCACCCAAAGTAACTCACAATCAATTTACTGCCAATGGCGCATCATTTTCCGACCCTGGTACATCCCTACACATTGAAGCATTTTATCGCTGGCCGATCGCCGAAAACATCGCCACCACAGCAGGTATATTGGTAATTACCAATCCCAACCATAATGGTGCAAATAACACTACCCAAGTTGGGGTTATTCGCACGCTGGTTGAGTTTTAAGCAACAGCACTTAATACTTGTCAGCAAACTTACGCTGGTTCCGACCCCCAAAACCAGATCTCACTAGATCAAGCAATTCGATCTGGAGCCAGTCCCGATGAAACCGACAATTAATAATTTATTCTCAAAGTCGATGTACTTTTGGGGGGAAGCCAGAACGCGGATCGTGATTTGGTATGTCGTAATTGTGTTGATGGCGATCGGGGGAGCCATGCCGCTGATGCGACAGCAGATGTTGGCACAGGTGGATGCTAGAGTCAGAGCCGACTTGAATGAGGAAATGCAAGAGTTTATCGAAATACTCTCGAATGGACTGAGGGTAGAAGATCTGGATCTCGTGGAAGGATTTCGGGCTGAGGGCAAAGATATTCCCGATGGATATCCAACTACGACTGAAGAGTTAGCTACATTAATCGAGATTCATCTCAAGCGGCGGATTCCAGAAGATGATACTTTTTTGATTGGTTTTGTCAATGGCGAGTTCGATCGATCGAGTCCTAGAGCATTACCGCCAGCGTTGAACCGCAACTCTGGGCTGATGAAACGCTTGGCTAGTCTGAATCGTCCAGAACAAGGAGAACAAGAACTGACTGAATCGAGCGGACTCTTGTACAAGTCTGAGCCAATCAAAATTAATGGCAAAGTCTTGGGTGTGTATGTTGTCGCCCATACTACCGCAGGCGAACGCGATGAGGCCCTGAAAATCTTTGAGATCATTGTCCAGATCAAGATTATCTCTTTGAGCTTGGCACTGGTGCTGATTTGGTGGGCGGCGGGGCGGGTGTTGGCTCCATTACGCGGATTGAGTGCAACGGCTCATGCTATTTCTGAATCAGATCTCTCCAAACGCTTGCCTGCAAAAGGTAATGGCGAAATTGCCCAACTCTCAGCGACGTTTAACGAGATGATGGATCGGCTCGAATTTGCGTTTGAATCCCAGCGCAATTTTGTCAATGATGCCGGACATGAATTGCGGACTCCGATTACGATCATTCAAGGACACCTGGAATTGATGGGAGACGACCCCCAGGAGCGCGAAGAAACGATCGCCCTAGTATTTGATGAATTAGAGCGGATGACGCGGCTGGTGGAGGATTTGGTACTACTTGCCAAGAGCGAGCGGGTAGATTTTTTGCGCTTAGAATGGGTTGATGCGGCGGTGTTGATGCAGGAAATGTATCTCAAAGCCACGGCACTATCTCACGATCGCGATTGGCGAATCACCAATCAAGCGGTGGGAAGAATATTGGTCGATCGACAGCGGATCACCGAAGCAATGATGAATTTGGCGGAGAATGCCGTTCAACACACGGTGGCGGGGGCTATAATTGCGTTGGGATCTAGTCTCGATCGAGGCAAAGTATTATTTTGGGTGCGAGATACTGGCGAAGGTATCCCAGCCGCAGAACAAACGCGAATTTTTGAACGATTTGCGCGAGTCACTCACAATCGCCGTAGATCGGATGGATCGGGCTTGGGTTTAGCGATTGTTAAGGCGATCGTCGAAGCTCATCATGGATCGGTGAATTTGCAGAGTAATCTGGGAACCGGATCTACCTTCACGCTAGTCTTACCGATTAATTGCTCTGAATCATTAGTTCATCATGTACCGAATCCTCGTCGCTGAAGATGAATCTCGCATTGCCGCCTTTATTGAAAAAGGACTGCGATCCAATGGCTTCACCCCGACAATCGCGACAGATGCGAATGAGGCGATCTCTCTAGCATTAGGTGGTGAGTTTGATTTACTGATTTTAGATTTAGGATTGCCTGGAAAAGATGGGCTAGAAGTACTAGCAGAACTGCGAGGACAAGGCGATCGATTGCCGATTATTATCCTATCAGCACGGGACGATCTTCAGGATAAGGTCGCAGGGTTTGAAGGTGGGGCTGATGATTATGTGACCAAACCATTTCGGTTTGAAGAGCTACTGCTGCGGATTAAAGCGCGGCTGCGGGGGAACGGATCCAGCAGTGCGGAGCCAGAGATGATGGAGTTGCGAATCGGCGAAATCGTCCTAGATTTACGCACCCGCAAGGCTCAAATTGGCAATCGCTCGATCGATTACCATCCCGCGAATTTATTCTCGCTGAAACATTCTTTCGTCATCCTGGGCAAGTGATGAGTCGAGAAGTATTACTCGATCGCGTCTGGGGCTACGACTACGATCCAGGATCGAATATCGTTGATGTCTATGTTGGCTATCTGCGAAAAAAATTAGGCGGCGATTTATTTGAAACGGTGCGAGGGGTTGGTTATCGATTAAAAAACTAACGATCGACCTAACATGAGAAAACTCTCATCAATGAAGTTAAATTAAATCTCTGAAATCAGAGTAGATTAAAAGCAAGTCTGTATTCTATCGATCAAAGTTGATGCAATACGGTTCGGTTAACCTAATTTCTCGGATTGGATTAGTCCGCGCAGGCGGACTTTGCATCACTAGCAGCGACTACCCTGCGGGAACGCTTCGCGAACAGTCGCTGGCTAACCGAACCGTATTGAAAGTTGATGGATATGATTGTATTTTCCCATTCTAGTCGGGAGTCAAGAGGCTGTATCTAGTCCGTACCAGTTATGCCTCGTGTTGAGATCTGATGAGCAACGTATTAATTCTGATTGCTGAAGATGAAAGTCGTCTGGCAGCTTTTGTGGAGAAGGGCTTGAAGCGAAATGGATTTGAGACGATCGTTGCTGCGGACGGTGTTCAGGCACTACAAAAAATCGAGCAACAGCCAGTAGATTTACTACTACTCGATCTTGGTTTGCCGATTAAGGACGGTTGGACGGTGTTGCAGGAGACACGAGCGCAGTATCCCGACCTACCGATTATTGTCGTGACGGCGATGACTGACGAACGCGATCGACTACGTGTGTTGCAGTTAGGAGCCAATGACTATCTACCCAAGCCGTTTAAGTTTAGCGATTTGCTCGCCAAAGTTAAGTCTTATTTGAAGTGAGTTCAGGATCCGTTGAATCTGGAAACTGCAAACCCTAGCAAACGTGAGTCCGGGTTAGGCATAACCCACACTTTATTAACTAACTAGACTCCGAT
>JANNBD010000375.1:0-9094 GCA_031385105.1 Chamaesiphon sp. OTE_78_metabat_374 | reverse complement strand
TCTTTTCTCCTTTTCTTTCATGTATTCTCTTTTATATTCCAAAAATCAATCCAACTATCAACATTTGTTCTAATACGACATAGTATATGATCATGCATCATTTTATCCATTACCAGGTATATTTCTTTTCAAGAATAGTCTATGAATATCCAACCAACTAATCAAATCTCCAATCTGGCTAAAATCCAACACCGCCTCACCTACATTCTCCAGCAACTCCAACGGTAACACCTTCACCCGCACTTCTAACTCCGGTGACACATTTCCTAGCCGTCGAGTTAATTGACGCAAAACAAGCTCCTGTTGTCCTTTTACTTCTCCCCGTTGTTCGCCGACTAACTCAGCCGCATGAATTTTTTCTAGATACAAAGGTGATAACTGCATAATTAATTCCTGATCTTCTGGTTCAATATTTGACCTAGCTTCCAAAATTACCTTCAGATTTCCCAGTAAATCCAAGACATCATCTCGCTGAAGATTTCCCGCTGGTAACGCGACTACTTCGTTAATCGCTTGTTCTTGTGACCTGCCCTTTCCTAATAGTCTAAGCCATAAAGTCTCTGGTGTCTTGGGTAATTGATGAATCACAATAATTCCTGTCTTGAAATGAGTGGGCATTAGATACACCCCTTCACACCATTCTTTTAGCTCTAATTGGGCACCAAAACCTTCCAAAATCGGTGCAGATAAAGTCGGAGTCAGAATCCACAGCATCGGCAAAGTATCATCAGCTAATTCTGGCTGTTTATCCTTCTTTGCTTCTTTGCCTAACGCCTGATGCAAGTCAAATAACTTAGACATGCAAGCCCGAATCTGGGGCATCTTTACTGAATTGCGAAATGGTTCAAAGACCACTGAATTAGTAGCTAATTTAGCCAGCAATCCCAACTCATCAGTTCTGACGGCATGGGGTTGAGGTGTAAAGTAAACATCGGCATAACGAACTTCACTACTAATCTGCTGGGACGTTTGAACCGATCCTAATGGCGAGAGTAATGAGTCTAAAAAGTTTTTGGCAAATTCATCATGTGGGAATTGAGTCATCGGATTGATTTACCAAACCTCACTAGTTTCGACATAAAACACAATTTTGGGGTAGGGGTAATTAATCGATTACCCCTACCCCAACTAGTATAATTCTCAATTCCTACCGCATTGTCACAAATTCCTCTGCCGAGCTGGGATGAATCCCCACAGTGGCATCAAAATCGGCTTTCGTCGCACCCATTTTCACAGCAATTGCGACACCTTGAATGATTTCCGCCGCATGATCGCCGACCATGTGAGCACCGAGGACTCGATCGGTAGTAGTATCTACAACTAGCTTCATCAGGGTCTTTTCCTGCTTGGCTGGGAGGACATAATACATCGGGCGGAAGCTGCTGCGATAGATTTTGATATTATCGCCGTGGAGTTCCCGCGCTTCTTCTTCAGTTAAACCGACAGTGGCAGCTTCAGGGGTAGTGAAGATTGCCGTCGGAATGTCGGCATAGTTCATCACCCGTGGTTTGTTACCAAACATCGTATCGGCAAAAGCCCGACCTTCATTAATCGCCACAGGCGTAAGTTGAATATTGTCCGTACAGTCACCAACTGCGTAAATATTCTCTATATTTGTCCGACTATTAGTATCAACTAAAATCGTCCCATGATGGGTTTTGACATCGACATTTTCTAGTCCCATATCTGCCGTGTTGGGCTTGCGTCCCAGAGCCGCGAGACTAACCGCATCAGCAAGGATTGTCGATGTTCCGTCTTTAGTCGTCACGGTAACACTAACCCCAGTATCAGTTTTGGCGATCGATAAATCACAGGCGTTATTAATAATCTTCACGCCATGTTCAGTCATCCCCGTTTGAATCGCCGTGCGTAAGTCACCGTCAAACCCACGTAGAATCGTCTCTGGGCGGATGATCTGCACCACTTCCGTACCCAGCCCGTTCATGATGCAAGCGAACTCACAGCCAATGTAACCAGCTCCCAAAACCACCATCTTCTTGGGCTGAGTCTGCAAGTCAAAGATATCATCCGAGGTGATCGCATGTTCAATCCCTGGAATATCTGGACGCACAGGCACACCACCAACGGCAATCAAAATTTTATCAGCAGTGACGATTCGATCGCCAACCTGAATCGTATGCTGATCAATAAACCTACCCCGTCCTGATAGCAGCTCTACCTTAGAATTGTCCAGCATTCGCTGATAAATTCCATTCAAACGGATGACTTCACCATTCACCGCTGTCATCATTTTCGGCCAGTCCAACTGACTTTTGACCGCACTCCAGCCATACCCTTCGGCATCGGTAAACAGTTCGGGAAAGTGGGACGCATACACCATCAATTTTTTGGGAATACAGCCCCGATTGACACAGGTACCGCCGAGTCTGTCGTATTCAGCAACACCGACTTTTGCTCCATATTCAGCCGCACGCCTTGCCGTCGCAATGCCACCAGAACCCGCACCAATTACAAATAAGTCAAAATCATAGCTCATGTGTGTCTTTCCTGTGTTTTTCGACCCTTACTGCTTCTAAAAATGATGATGGGGAGAAGGGAGGATTGGATATTAATTACTATTATCCTCGATCCTATTTCCCTCCTCCCCTAAAGCCCAAAGCCTAAAGCCTACTTCTTCAGATAAGCCAACATCGTATCAACGTCAGAAACTTCAAACGGATCGGTTTCACAGTTGTCGCCATAACCAGCTTCAGCAAAAACTTTCTCGACCTTACCATCGTTGATGACCATCGAATAACGCCAAGAGCGCATCCCAAAACCTAAGTTGGATTTCTCGACCAACATCCCCATTTTCCGACTAAATTCACCGTTACCATCAGGTAGCAGCTTGACGTTTTTTACGTCCATATTTTTGCCCCATTGATACATTACGAATGCATCATTAACGGACAAACAGTAAACTTCATCGATACCTAGTGCTTTGATTTGGTCATAGGCTGCATCATAGCCAGGTAGATGGCTGGTAGAACAGGTAGGTGTAAATGCACCTGGCAGCGAGAAGACAACGACTCTTTTACCAGCGAAGATATCACTAGTAGTTACATCTTGCCATTTGAACGGATTGTCACCGCCAATGGACTCATCCCGAACGCGAGTTTTGAATACGACATTAGGCACTTGTTCGATCACAGCCATGATTTGCTCCTAGTAAATAGTTATTTTTAGCACATAGCCTGTAGTCATCAATGCTGATAACTAAAGGCTAGATAAGATTAAATCCACATATCTCAGAATAATTCTAATTTAGGAAAAAGTCAAGATTAAGAATATCTAAAGTTTGCTTGTTGTTCTTGAAAATTGGGCATTATAATTAGTAACCACAAGTCTCTATTTATACTAGCCACTAGCTTCTAGTCTCTAGTCTTTTCGCAATGTCCCAGCCATCAACAGCCGCGATCGTCAGCACACTCAAAGCCAAAGGCTTGCGGGTGACACCTCAGCGATTCGCCGTGTATGCCAATTTGCTTGCGCGTACCGATCATCCTACGGTCGAGCAACTCCTAGTGGATTTGAATCAATATTGCCCTGTCTCTTCCCAAGCAACGATTTATAGCTCCCTCCAAGCACTCCGCACGGCGGGATTGATTCGCGAAGTACTTCTAGAAGCTGGGGTATCGCGATATGATGCCAAAGTTGAACCTCACCATCATTTCCACTGTCAGGAGTGTGGCTCGATCGAAGATATTGGTTGGGATGCCTTGCCTGTAGTGGAGTTCGATCGACTCCGAGTCGGTTTGCAAGCACAAGCTTATGAGATTACGGTGCGCGGCTGCTGCGATCATTGTCAACAAGGTAAATAACTACTCCCTTCCAAACTAAGTAATAGCTATCTACAATTCACCATCCACTATTCTAAATGACCCAGGTTGTAATTATTGGTGCTGGCCCAACGGGTTCAACCTTGGCAATGTTGCTGGCACAGCGAGGTATTGCGGTTAAATTGATTGAAGCCTCGCGTAGTTTTTGGCGAATCTTTCGGGGTGAAGCTCTGATGCCTAGCGGTTTAGACGCGATCGATCAGATGGGGCTTGCTGATGTGGTTGAACAGATCCCACATCGATCGATCGATGCCTGGGAATTCAACATCGAAAACCGACCGATCTTTCGGGTGGATGAGCCAATGGAGTCTGGTGGTAAGCCCTGTACCCTCATTTCCCAGCCTGCTTTACTAGAGGCAGTTTTAGGTCGAGCTACTCAATGTGAGAACTTTGAATTGATTCAAGGTACCGCCGTGCGAGAGCTATTATGGCAAAACGAGCGGGTATCCGGCGTACAACTAAGTGATGGTCAAGAAATCGCGGCAGATCTGGTTATTGGTGCTGATGGGCGCAATTCGATCGTCCGTCAACAGGCTCAGTTAGAGCTAGTGCAAGTCGATCAAAGCTTCGATATTCTCTGGTTCAAACTGCCCAGCAGCCCTGATTTTCAAGCTGAGAACGTGTTCCATTCGGTGTTGCGGGGCGAAGCTGCTTTTGGTGTATTCCAAGGCTCTGAGGGCAATCTTCAGGTGGGCTGGTCGCTGCATCGGGACAGTCAGACTGACTGGCAAAAAGTCGATTGGGCGGAAGAACTAGCGGCGGCATCGCCTGATTGGCTAGCTAGCCATTTTCGCGCCCAGAAAGATGCAATTGAGCGACCGTTATTATTATCAATTATTGTCGGGCGTTGTCCGCAGTGGCATCGACCTGGATTGCTGCTGCTGGGGGATGCCGCACATCCGATGTCCCCGATTCGCGCGCAGGGGATTAATATGGCGTTGCGAGATGTCATCGTTGCCACCAATCATCTGGTGCCAGTATTACAGCAGTCACCAAATTTAGCCGCAATTGATATTGCACTCGCCCAAATCCAAGCCGAACGGGAACCCGAAATCATTGAGATTCAACGCCTCCAACAAGCCGAAGTTGCTCAAGCTGAATTGATGCACAACTACTCGATCTTGCGACATGCTGCAAGTCTGTTGGCTCCAGTGATTGGAGGTAGAATCAGACATCGGTGGCTCGATCGACAACTCCAATTACGCCGAGGATTTACTCAAGTAGATCTAAAAGTGTAAAAGCGCGATCGATTAATTCACTCAAGTTACCACGTATCTTCTCCTCGTTACTTAATGGTGTTCAAAAAAGCTATGATTGCCGCTTGACCACGTTGAGAATTTCCCGTTGTCAAAAAGTCTAAAATCGCTCCCTGAAATAAATAAAATAGAGCCAAACTAATGGCTCGATCGTTAGTCAGGATCGAGAGCGAATCCACCCATTGTTGACTCTCTCTCTCCAAAAAATCTTTTGTTTCCAGATCGCCCTGAATCGCCCGTTGATGCAATTCCATCGTCAGCTTCAGCAAGCCATTCATCTCTGGTGAAGTCAAATGCTGCCACATTGCCAGCAAAGGTGTTGTTAATGGATCACCTTCAACCGCAACTGTGTGAAATGACCAGAGTTTTTCGCGGAGGCGAATCTCTAACAAGCTAATCATTTGTCGATCCAATTCCTGTTTCGAGCCAAAATGGTAAACCAGCATTCGGCCACTAGTCCCAATCCGCTGGGCAATCGCATTGATACTCGCATCCAAGACCCCTACTTCGATCGCGGCGGCTAGGCATTGTTCTAGTAGCTCTTGTTTCTTCTGTGGCTCGATCGGTCGGCTCATGAGTTGACAGTTAACGTAATAGCTATTACAGTAATAATTAACGTACTAGTTATTACGCTAACACTGTTATCGGAGGAAAAGATTGTGAATATCCAAGATAGAACTAGCATCAGTAAACAGCCTCAATCGATCGATATTGTCCTGTTTGCAAGTATTGGAGCCGGATTTTGGCTGATTTTTTTATTACCGATCCGATTTTGGGGTGAGTACTTGTTTATTGATCGCAATCCTTGGTTGCTAGGTTTGTTTATCATATCCATACCCTTAGCGTGGGTGCTAATCAAAATCGTTACGACAATTACCAAAGTAGAAGGAAATCGGGCATTGACGGCGACAGTGATCGTGACAATAACGGCAATGTTACTAGATGGTGTTGCGCTAACATGGTTTCAAAGTTGGTACGGACTGGAACCGACAAGATTGGTACTGGTTGGGGCATGGCTATTATGGGGTGCAGGGATGGGTTTAGCTATGGGCTATTGGGAGTCAATAAAACGCTGAAGATTAGTAGATTGAGCATTGAAACCCAGCAGTCCTGGGATGTTAGGTTTCAATACTCAATCCAATCTACAGCAAAAATATTTGTCAATCGATCTAGTTCCCACTTTACAGAAATTGTGGATCTAGATACAAGTGAACTCGATCTTTTTTGCCAAGAACAGCTCTAATTAATATATTAGCATCGACAACAATTCTTCTATTTGGTTGAACCACGATCGAGACTATTTCTGTTCTCTAAGTTGTCTAAATTCTGTGACTAGTGTATCTTCATTGATACCTGCTTCCTGCAAGATTGCATCGAGTTTTGCTGCTGCTCGTTTTAATCCAGCTAAATCTGCCTCGGCTGGTGGCTGATGAGTAGGGAAAAAATAGCCAACAGTTTGTCCATGTCGGATTACGGCGATGGGTTGATTAGAATTGAGATATTTAGCGAGGTTATTTCTAAACTCACGCATTCCAATTTTTTCTAACATTGTTGTTGATTAATGAATTAAATGTACCAATGTGTACACAATTCTAACATATCCTCTATTGTTGTCCATAGCTCACAACAGGTCATCAGAATACTGTCTTGAGTTGTCTGGAAGGCTAGAATACAGAGGCGTAGATTTTTCTAACTCGACTGTATGCAGATTGCACCTATTTCCACTCCCACCGTCACCCATCGCCCCTTATTGCTCGCGCCAGCAGGGAACTGGGAATGTGCCAAAGCTGCCGTCGAGAATGGCGCGGATGCCATCTATTTTGGGTTGGAGCGGTTCAATGCGAGGATGCGGGCGGAGAACTTCACAGTAGGCGATTTGCCGGAGCTGATGGCATGGTTGCATCAGCGGGGAGTGAAGGGATATGTGACGATGAATACGCTGGTGTTTCCTCAGGAATTGCCCGCAGCGGAGCAATATCTCCACAGTATGATTTTAGCGGGTGTGGATGCGGCGATCGTGCAGGATGTCGGAATTTGTAAGTTGATTCGGCACTTGTCGCCGGATTTTCCGATTCATGCTTCCACGCAGATGACGGTGACGAGTGCTGCGGGGGTAGAGTTTGCACATGAATTGGGCTGTGATTTAGTTGTCTTGGCGCGGGAATGTTCGATCGCCGAAATCACGAAAATTAAGCAACAATTAGGGGATCGAAAAATCTCAATTCCACTAGAAGTATTCGTGCATGGGGCATTATGTGTTGCTTATTCAGGGCAATGTTTGACGAGTGAATCATTGGGTGGTCGATCGGCTAATCGGGGTGAATGTGCCCAAGCTTGTCGGATGCCTTACGATCTGATTGTGGATGATCAAGAGTATCATTTAGGTGATAAGAAATATCTGCTCAGTCCGCAGGATTTGGCAGGATTAAATGTATTGCCAGAGATTGTCAGAAGTGGGGTAAGTTGTCTCAAGATTGAGGGGCGATTGAAGACACCTGAATATGTGGCGAGTGTGACGAGAGTTTATCGATCGGCTTTAGATAAAATTGTGACAGATTTAGAACCGCAAGTTGAATCTAAACAAGATTTATATAATCTCGAAATGGCATTTTCGCGGGGGTTGTATACTGGCTGGTTTGAAGGGATCGATAATCAAGCTTTAGTTCATGCCCGATTTGGGAAAAAGCGGGGCGTATATTTAGGCGAAGTGGTTCGAGTCTATCCAGACAGAGAAGCGATTACGATTAGTCCACTTGCACCGATTAAACCAGGTGATGGGATCGTGTTTGATTGTGGACATCCAGATGAGCGAGAAGAAGGAGGGCGGATTTACGAGGTATTTACAGGTGGTGAAAACTCGGAAATCATGCTGGCATTTGGGCGCGGATCGATCGATTTCCGCCGCGTATATGTCGGTGATAAAGTCTGGAAAACCAGCGATCCAGAATTGGATAAACAAGTCCGTCAAACTTATGCTGGAGATGTGCCCCAATTCCAAAGATCGATCGATCTAGAAATACATGGAGCAGTCGATCAACCATTAACTGCGATCGCGCGTGACGAAATCGGACATACCATTAAAGTAGAGTCCGAACTATTATTAGTCCCCGCTCAAAATCAACCCCTCACTACTGAGAAGCTAACCTCCCAACTAGGACGCTTAGGGAATACTCCATTCAAGCTGGGGAATCTAAGTAACTTAGTTGAAGGTGATCTAATGATTCCTGTTAGCGCACTCAATCATTTACGCCGCGAACTAGTTACTAAGCTCACCGAAATTCGCAGCAAACCCAAACCTTGGACAATCTCTTCAACTAATCAATTAACAGATATTCTGCCCAAAACAGAAAATGCCTATCTCCAACCACCCCAACTAAATATTTTAGTCCGCAAACTCGACCAAATTCCAGCCGCGATCGACTCTGGCATCACCACCATCTATTGTGAACTAGAAGACCCGCGCAAATATCGGGAAGCAGTCCAATTAGTCCGCGCCGCCAGAAGCACAAAAACTAATCCCCCCCAGATATTTGTTGCTCCACCGCGAATTACCAAAACAGGTGAAAATTGGATCTTAGAACAAGTTCGATCGAGTGATGCTGATGGCTATCTAATCAAAAATTATGATCATCTAGAGTTCTTCAAAAATGAACGCTGCATCGGTGATTTTGCCCTAAACATCGCCAATCCACTAGCTGCCGACTATTTCTATCAAAACTACACTTTGGAGCGGCTGACAGCCTCCTACGATCTAAATATCGATCAATTAACATCCCTGATTCGCAGTTGTCCTCGTGATTGGTTTGAGATTACCATCCATCAACATATGCCAATGTTTCATATGGAGCACTGCGTCTTTTGTGCGTTCTTATCTGAAGGTACTGACTATACTAATTGTGGTCGTCCTTGTGATCAACATCAAGTCAAATTACGAGACAGAATCGGCACCGAACACATCCTTCAAGCCGACGCAGGTTGCCGCAATACTGTCTACAATGG
>JANNBD010000467.1:0-4718 GCA_031385105.1 Chamaesiphon sp. OTE_78_metabat_374 | reverse complement strand
CCGCAGAAGAAGAACCCCGATGTACCTGAATTAGTACGGGGAAAAACGGGCAGAGTATTTGGGCATCTTCAAGCAATGCTGGTGATGATGAAAGGCTTGCCACTTGCCTATAACAAGGATTTGCAAGAGGACAAAGAAGCTCTGTTTGATGCGGTGAATACAGTCCAAGCTTGTCTGGAAGCGATGACAATCCTGATGTCTGAAGGAATCGAATTTCGTCCAGCTAGGCTTGCTGAAGCTGTAGCCTCAGACTTTGCAAATGCAACAGATGTGGCTGATTATCTCGCGACGAAAGGGGTTCCCTTCCGCGAAGCCTATAACCTAGTCGGGAAAGTGGTGAAAACTTGCTTGAGTCAAAATAAACTACTCAAGGATCTCAGCCTAGCTGAGTGGCAAGAACTACACCCAGCTTTTGAGACAGATATTTATGCTGCTATCGATCCCAAGCAGGTCGTAGCAGCCCGCAATAGCTACGGTGGAACTGGCTTTGAACAAATTCGCCAAGCTATTGATCGAGCCAAAATTCACTTGAGTTAATAATTTTTAGTAGCTATGCTGAAATATTTGCTAGCTAGAAATTGCGTAAGCTGGGGCTGGTGGGCAGTGCCCACCCTACGAATTTGTAGGGTGAAATGAATGTACTGGGGATTTGGCTCCCCATCATGGAAATTTAACTATCCACCATTCACTATTCACTATCCACTAATTTAAGTTGCTGCTGCTGAAGTATCTTCGTTATCTTCCTCAGCCGAAGTTCCACTAGATTGAGGACGGAATCTGGATTTGAACATGCGTCCACCAGTAGGGCGTTTTCTAAATTTCCGAGCGTAAGCCTGATTACGCTCCGCCTTTTCCTTCTTAAGGTTGCGGCGTTTTGCCATATTTGCCTCTGTAAAAATAAACGATAGGGGTTACTCGCCCATCCAACCGGGATTGGGTCTGTCAAAGCTGTGCCAAGAGTCCTTTGCTGTCTCAATAAAATATTAAATCTAACTGTCGGACGTAGCTTCAGCAGATATTATCATACGCGATCTCGTACCAAAAATACTAGTGGGTGTATTGATCGTGGCACTGGACATGGGCATACTGTTACTTAGCTTGCTGCAAACAAAAGGCTGCTCCCAACTTGGTTAGTGAGCGGATCCGCTCCATCAGGAGAATTGAGCTGAACTACACCAACGCCCAACTCACGTCTATCTAGCTATGGTCGATCGCAGTTCCCACATCAAAATCTCCACTGGACAAGTCTTCTGGCGGGAAGCAGGTGATAGTGAAAATCCAGTCATCATCTTTTTACATGGTAGTTGGGATGATAGTACGCAGTGGGCAAAGATGATCGAGCCACTGAGCAAAAATTTTCATTGTTTTGCGATCGATCTACTCGGGTTTGGTAATTCGACTGCGATCGAAACACCGAGTTCGATCGAGACAGAAGTTGATTGCTTACACGAGTTTATGATTGCTTTAAAGTTACGTCAGGCTTATCTAGTTGGACATTCTTTAGGTGCCTGGATTGCCATTAGTTATACCTTAAAATATCCAGATTTAGTTCAAGGTGTCGTGGCAATTTCACCTGAAGGATTTTCGCTCATATATTGGCAACAATATAGTCAATTTACGAAGTGGTTGTTGATGCGACCCAGATTGTTTAGAATATGGATTGGTGGACTGAAAGTATTGGCATCTGTGAGTGATGGTACTTATCCAATGCTCAAACATCAGGCTCAATGGGCTTTGATCGAGAAATTTCCGACTACCTACCGATTATTTTTTGAAAGATCGATTGAATCAATCGTTCAAGAATTAGTTGCAGAAAGATTATCACAGTTTAGAAAATCATTCTTAGTGCTTCAAAATGAGGCGGATGACCAGTTGACTATCCAACAAAGTCAAGCCTATGCTAAAGCTGTTTGGAAAGCTGAGTATCAATCGATTAAAAATGCTGAGTCCATCTCAAGCCAGGAAACAGATCTTCAAATCGCGCTAGGAATTCAGGGTTTTATTGATCGAGTTCAGACTAAGATTGATCGAGAAGAAATAGACTTATGGTGAGGCTTCAGCTAGATTAATACTGATAGTCCATGAAATAATAAATCGGAATCTAATTTTACACTATCTGATAAATTCACCTGTAGATAATCGATTAAAGTGGCTCCATCACCACCAGTAAATATAATCTGACTTTGTGGATATAACCCCTGCCAATCTTGGATGAAGTCATTGATTCCCGAACTAACCGTATGTAAAACACCGCTTGCGATCGAATCAAGTGTGTTATTACTCCAGCGAGGAGGTAATTTGTCCGGTAATTCTACCGCTGGTAATGCTGCGGTACCCTTAACTAGAGAGCGTAATTGCAATCTTAATCCTGGTAAAATTGCTCCACCAATTAGGCGGTGATTTTGATCGACACCAGTAATAGTTAATGCTGTACCACCATCGATCACTAATACCGGATAGCCGTAAATCTCACCCGCACCAAATGTAGTCAATGCTCGATCGATTCCCAAAGTTGGATAGAGATTAAGTAAAGGAATATCAGCGAGGGTAATTAATTTAACTTGCGGTAATTGGTGCCAAATTGCTGTTTGATTGGGGACGACAGAAGCTAGATGGATGGGGATTGCATCTAGCTTCTGTTGATGAGTTTCAATTATTAATTGAAGATTGATCGGGAATAAATGTGAGAATCGATCGATCGTCAGATATTCTGTATCCCAGCTCGATTGGAGCTTGGCATCCAAGAACCAAGCCCAATGATAGCGTGAATTTCCGATCGATAACCCAATTTGAATATTTTGATTCATTCTGTAAATCCCCTCCTCGGAGGGGTGCCCGCTAGGGCGGGGTGGGTAGATCTACGCTGTTATATGAAAGATCGATCGATCATTGTTGATTGCTAACTTAATGAACTTTTTTCAGATGGTGAAGCAGTTGAGATAGGTCTGTGGATATCGGAGATCTACCCACCCCGCTTTTCAGGCACCCCTCCGTTCGCGTAGCGTCTGCCTTCGCAGAGGAGGGGATTTACGTGCTAGCTGTTGAGTTTTTTAGCCAAGATTTGATTGGCTAATTTTGGCTCGGCACGTCCACCAGTTTGCTTCATCATTTGGCCGACAAAGAAGCCCAATAACTTAGTTTTTCCAGCTTTGTATTGTTCCAATTCCTTCGGATTAGCAACTAGCAATTCATCGATGATTTTTTCTAGTTCCGCTGGATCGGAAATTGAAGTCAATCCTTTGCTATCCACTAATGCTTGAACTGAACCACCATGCTCAAATAGTTCGGGTAGAATTTCCTTGGCAATTTTGCCATTGATTGTACCTTTATCAATTAAGCCGATTAATTCAGCGAGAATAACTGGAGTCAGCGCAATCTCTTTAATCCCTACCTTTTGATTTTTGAGATAAGCGGTGATATCGCCCATCACCCAGTTAGCAGCTTGCTTGATATCGGCACCAGCGGTAATTGCTGCTTCGAGATACTCAGCTACAGATCGATCGTCAGTCAAGACGCGGGTATCATAGGGTGATAAACCCAGTTCTGATTGATAGCGATGGCGTTTTTGGACGGGTAATTCGGGTAGTTCTGCTTTCCAAGCTGCTTTTTGACTATCCGCCAAAATCATCGGCGTGAGATCTGGTTCGGGGAAGTAACGATAGTCACTCGCGCCTTCTTTGCTCCGCATACTAATTGTACGTTGGGTGCCTTCCTCCCACAGCCGCGTTTCTTGAAAAATCGGCTCGTTATTACCAATCGCCGCAATCTGCCGCTCGATCTCATAATCGATCGCCCGTTGAATCGCGCTAAACGAGTTCATATTCTTGATTTCGACTTTCACGCCAAAGGCTTCACGCCCCACAGGACGGACGGAAATATTCACATCACAGCGGAGGGAGCCTTCCTGCATGTTGCCGTCGCCTACGCCCAGATAGCGGATGATCCGGCGAATTTCTTGGGCGTATTCAGCAGCTTCTACACCGCTGCGGAGATCTGGTTCGGAGACAATTTCGCACAGGGGTACACCAGTCCGATTGTAATCAACAAGGGAATAGCTCGAACCAGCCAGTCTGTCGCTACCACCATGCACTAGTTTCCCAGCATCTTCTTCCATGTGCATCCGCGTGATCCCAATTCGCTTGCGGGTAGGCACTCCAGCATCATCGAGGGTTTCGATTTCCACCCAGCCATGCTCGGCAATGGGCAGATCGTATTGGGTGATTTGATAGTTTTTGGGTAAGTCGGGATAGAAATATTGCTTCCGATCGAATTTACTATAGGCAGCAATCTGACAATTGAGTGCCAAGCCAGCTTTGACGGCGTACTCTAGCACCTTCTCATTCAGAACTGGCAGGACTCCAGGCATTGCCGTACAGACGGGACAAATATTGTGGTTGGGTACAGAACCAAACTCGGTAGAACAGTTACAAAAAATCTTGGTAGCAGTATTGAGTTGACAGTGAGTCTCTAACCCAATTACGGCTTCATACTGGATTTTAGTCGGTGTAGCTACGGTCATGGGGCTATAAAAATTTGGTGTAGAGCGATATCTATCTCTTATTGTACCCTTGCCGATCGTCAGTTGCTAGTAGATCTCCATCGGGCGAGTCGATCGAATAGTTTCCGGATGAGTCTATTGCTTGTGTGTATTTTAATACCAAGGATGTTTTCAATTTTGGCCGAGCGAGATTTACCAACAAGCCCCAAATTTATCCGAG
>JANNBD010000416.1:0-4086 GCA_031385105.1 Chamaesiphon sp. OTE_78_metabat_374 | reverse complement strand
GGCATCGTCACCGTTAAGCCAGAATAACTCAATCGATCCACTATCCAATATCCACTATTCACTAAATCAATGTCAGACTCCCTAATGTTCAACAACGATGCGTATGTGGTGCTGGAAACAGATCGACCAGAACAACTACTTACGCCAGTAGAAATGTTTGCAAAACTCAAAGAGATTGTAATCAAATTTGCTGGAGATCTGCCGATCGATGTCCAGCAAATTAGTGGTTTCGATCAAAAAGTCCAATATCTACTTGATACTAGCTGTGAGTTGGATCTAGCTCCAGGCGAGTATTTACAATGGTATGTGGTTAGACTGGAGAAGGAATAGGTGCAGAAACTTTATCAACAATTAAGGTCAGATTAATCTCTTCTGTACCATCATCATAATCGATGTGCGCTGTTACCCCTGGCCCAAAGAATTTGGTGATTTTCTCACGTTTTTCTTGCCAGACATCAATTGTCATAAAAGGAGAATAAAAATCGAGGGTAAGCGCGTAAGCACCACCAATTTCTGATTCTAGAATCCCTTTCAATACTGGTCGATCGTCATCACTAGGAGCTAGCCCTAACTTTTCTAGAGCGACATCTAAATGTGCTTCTTGTCCATACCGATAGCGGGTCACATCTTTGCGGATTTGATGAAGAGTATCGGTGGCTTCTCGATCGCGCAGCTTCAGAATGCTAGCAGGAGTCAACGTCGTAAAGGGCACTGGCTCAAGTTCTGCTGATTTGAGTGCCAAACCACCCAGGAACAATGGAATACCGTAAAAGAAACCAATTAGATTGAAGGTAGGATCGTCAATCGCATATGCAAAAAAGCCGATAAGGGTGAGCAATCCACCAAGATTGATCAGGACTAAGCTGAGAGGAATTAGACGGAACATATCTGCGGGTTAAAAAAGACTGAAGTATTTTTATTATCGACTAACTTAGCGAGTAGGGGGTAGGGAGATCGGAGGACTGGGAAACTGGGGGACTGGGGGATTAGAACTATCGATCGTTAAATCACCATTCACCATTCACCATCCACCATTAGCAATTCTGACTAATAAGTTGGGAATCATAGATAGAGAGGCAGTGCATTGGGCACATTACTTGTTACCCAGAAAATTTGGACACAGCAACCATGAGTGTAGATCCCCAAACTCAGAACTTATTTGATGCGATTTTGGCAGTTAATTACGATCGAGTGAAATCGATTATCGATGCAGGGGTAGGAATCAATAGCCCTAATGATCGAGGTCAAACTCCATTGGTAGTAGCCTGTCAACGGGGTAATCTGGAGATCGTCGATTTACTCATGGCGGCTGGTGCTCAGATGCAAGTATCAGCAGCACCAGCCGTGCCTTTGGCAGAAGTTACTTATGCTTTCGATATCGATGAGATTTTTGCAGCTAATGAAATCCCTGATAGTTTAATCGAGAGCAAAGACCCTCAAATATTTGTAGATATCGAACTTACAGTGACCTCGCTGAATAACTCAGCCCAAAAGGTGGAATTTCAGCCGAGTGAAACTTACGCATTTGATCTCAGTCGCGATCTAGACAGGCTTACTGCCGAGAATCAAGAAGAACCAGACTGCCTGTCGGTGCCGATGGGTGAATGGGAGGCAAATGAAACCCATGTAATGGAAAACTTCGATCTGCTAATCCCTGATAGTGGTGAATCTGGCGAAAATTTTGCCCAGGCGGACTTTCTGGTAGATCTGATTCAGCAGCACGATCATGACGATTTCGAGCTGATGGAGATCGGCTCAGAGATCATTGGCGATGGTACTGTCATGGGTGAGGAGTGGGGCGAGGGCGAGACATATGCGATCGATCTTGACGATCTACATCTTGCTGAACTCATGGGCGGCACAGTTGCGCCACCACAATCCCTTGGCGTAGTTGCTCCAGAGATCGATCCAGATGGGACTGCCATGAGTGAGGACTGGGCAGAAGGTGAGACATATGCACTCGATCTCGACGATCTAAATCTTGCCCAAGTCATGGCTGGAATCAGTAGATCCGAAAAGTTTGTAGAAGTAATCGCTCCAGAAATCACTGAAAGTAGCAGTACTTCAATGGATACTCATGCCGAAAATGAGACGTACGCGATCGATCTAGGCGATCTGAATCTGTCCAAATTAATCGATGGCATTGATGCTGATGCTCAAGGTGGCGATATCTCTGCGCCATTGTCAGCGTATATGCTCACAGACATTGATTCTAGTCTATTTCCAGTGATTGCTGGTGAAGATGAGCCAGACTATACGATCGACGAAGATCCTACCGATATTTTTGGACAGCGCGAGTCCAATTCCGAGGATCCAACTCCGACATACGATGAAAATGCTACCAACACGTCGCTGATGGCAGCGGTGATTGATGGCGATCTGGATTTGGTCAAACAATCGATCGAAGCTGGAGCCAGTCTCGATCGCTATGATTGGAATCTCAGCTACGCGCCACTAGGCATGGCAATCGATCGAGGACATGTCGAAATTGTTGAATGTCTGCTCAAGGCTGGAGCTAATCCCCACTGTGGCAGTACATCCACCACCGCGCTAGGTTTAGCCGCTGAAAACGGTGAAGCCGAAATTTTGCAACTGCTACTATCACGCCGCGTTGATGTGAATACACCGATTGCCCCCGATGGCTGGACAGCTTTACTCGCTGCGATTCAGAATGGACATCGAGCTGTGGTTCAATTATTGGTAACTGCGGGCGCGAATGTCAATGTCTGGAGCCGTGGGGAGACACCAGTGATTCTGGCTGCCAAATGTGAAGAACGGGATATTTACAACTATCTCTATCCGATCGTCAATACAGCGATTCGACTCTGTGCCGATCGAGATGGCGAACATCTGCTCCAAGCCACTCAAAAACGCCGGATTCGCCAGCAAAATCGTCCAGTTGAGAAATTCATCGAAATGGCAACAGAGGGGAATATTGCCGAGATAACCCGTGCAATTGAGATCGGGATTGAAATCGATGAGCTGGGTTCTAAAGGGCACACAGCATTGATGGTGGCGGCATATTACGGTCATCGATCGGTTGTCAATGCTTTACTCGCTGCTGGTGCCGATCCCAATCTCCTCAGCGACGACAATGGTTTGGGGGCGGGGATGACTGCCCTGATGCTGACAGCAGGCAGTTTCTTTGCCAGTAATCGGCAGCAGATCGCCAAATTATTAATTTCCGGTGGTGCGGATGTCAATCAGCGCGGTGTGGGCGGTAAAACCGCAATTTTCTATGCTGCTCTAGCTGGCTCTGGCTACCAAGATTGTGTTGAAACCCTAATCGCTGCTGGTGCCGATCTCGATCTTCATAATGATCGCGGGCATACCGTCCTGACATCTGTAGCCACTGCCGAAAATTATTCGATGCTAAATCTGCTGATGCAAGCAGGTGCTTCAACCGATGGACTGTCTTCTATTCAACTGATTCAAGCAGCAGCGGTGGGGAATATCAACCGAGTTCGAGCATTATTAACAACTAACGTCAATCTCGATCTCGATCGAGGTGCTGCCATTGGCAATGCCGCCGCCGCCGGACATACTCAGATTGTGGAACTACTAATCAAAGCTGGTGCGAATGTCAATCTCACCGACAAACTGGGATTCTCGCCGATCGCCAGTGCTGCTTACTCCGGCTATAGTGAGATCGTCAACTTACTAATTGAAGCAGGTGCAGACATTCAGGCTCCCGCTAGTGAGTCGCAAAGTTATTCTGCCCTAGAATACGCCCAAATGGGACTATATCAATTTAACGCCTGTTCTTTGACTAGTGCGGCTAAGGATGCCTCGATTCAATCTGAACTGTCACAGCCAGCAAATCTGCAACACGATCGGATCATTCGCAAATTAGAGCAGTTGGTAAGTCGAGGCTAGTTAAATTAATTGAGAATTGAGAATTGAGAATTGAGAATTCGGTTAAGTAACCCAAGTTGCTACCTACAACCTCAGCGGTTAGAAACCGCTGTCTTGTCGTTTTTTTATTAGGGGGGAACCCCCGAATAAAAACGCCGCAGCACGCACGAGCAAAGTCCGGCGGGCTTGTCGTTTTCTTTTTCGGGGGGAACCCCCCAATAAAAAAGCCGC
>JANNBD010000350.1:0-23374 GCA_031385105.1 Chamaesiphon sp. OTE_78_metabat_374 | reverse complement strand
TGGGGGACTGGGGGACTGGAAGACTGGGGGACTGGGGAAAGTGTGTTGGGTTTCATTCTTCAACCCAACCTACGTATCTATCCACTATCCACTATCCACTATTCACTAAACCGCTAAACCGCTAAACCACTAGACTCTATTCTCGATCGAAACATAAGGCTGCTGATGCAAACCCGTGTAAATTTGAGTAGGGCGGAAGATCCGATTGTCTTGGAGTTGTTCGTTCCAGTGGGCTAACCAACCAGCAACTCGTGCGATGGCAAAAACGGGGGTAAATAAGTCCGATGGGATGCCCATTTTACGGTAAACCAAGCCGGAATAATAATCAACGTTGGGGTAAATTCCCCGTGCGCCCAAAGACTCTTCGAGCACTTCTTCTAATTTTAGAGCTACGTCGTAGTAAGGATCGTGACCAAATTTTACAAACAGTTGTTCAGCTAGATTCTGAAGGATAATGGCGCGCGGATCTTTGACTCCTTTATAAACGCGATGTCCGAATCCCATAAATTTGTATTTAGGATCTGAGGCTAGACACTTTTCGACATAGGGACGGACATTGGCAACCGAGCCAATTTCCTTGAGCATGGTGATCACTTCCTCATTTGCACCACCATGTAGTGGTCCAGCCAACGTACCGACAGACGAAGCAATTACTGTGTATGGATCTGCCAGCGTAGAAGCTGTCACTCTGGCCGAAAAGGTAGACGCATTCATCGTATGTTCGGCATGAAGAATCAGACAGACATCCATGATCTTTGCCATCAGCGGATCTGGCTCTTTTTCGGTCAACATGTACAGAAAATTGGCTGCATAATCTAGATCGTCGCGGGGTAATACTGGATTGTTACCTTTTCGCATTAGTTGAAATGCCGCTACCATCGTCGGAATTTTGGCTAGCAATCTAATTACGGCTTGACGCACATAGTGCAGATCGTGAACGGTATGACGGGAATAAAATAAACCCAAAGCGGCTGCGGAAGCCTGCAATGCATCCATCGGATGTCCGGTTTCAGGAAAACATTTCATCATGTCTTCGATCCGATATTTAATCCGGCGATGGGAATAAATATCAGCAGAAAACTCAGCCAGTTCTTGACTATTTGGTAATCTACCCCAAATTAGTAAGAATGCAGTTTCTAGAAAATTGCCCTGTTTAGCTAGTAATTGAATCGGGATACTCCGGTATTCTAGAACACCTTCTTTTTCATCTCGATCATTTATCTGGATCCCTACATAACTGATGCTCGATTTGGCAGCAGGAACTCCTTCTAATCCAGGTCTGTATTCAGGTTTGCGATCGCCTTCTGTCATAACAATTGCGAATTAGTTAGTACTAGTAATCATAGTAGATAGTGGATAGTGAATAGTGGATAGCTAGCTAGTTGGGTTTCATTCTTCGACCCAACCTACAAATCCGCACTATTCACTATCCACCAATCTCAAATAAGCTACCGCCAAAGCATCAGCATCCCCGACATTCCCAGGAAATAACACAACTGGAAGATTGGGAAATTGCGGATGTGTCGGTGGGGTGACAATCGTCGAGCAACCAGGAACGATTTGCCCTAGCAATCTTGCCGTAGACATGGCTAAACCGCGACTGAGGGTGTCATTAGACGTGATGCCACCCTTGCTTATCAAGAAGCCAATATCGGCGGGTAGGGAGCGAATAATGTCCATTAGCAGAGCAGAGACTGATTCGCCGAATTCTAGTCGTGCTCTAGTACTGTTGAAACTTAATTCTTGACGACTGGTGTAAATGGCTGGAGTATTGCCATCTGCATGAATATCGTTAATTTGATTAATTGTCGCTGTCAATAACTCTGCTCTGGCATTTGCTTCACCATCAATCAAACGAGAGACATCAATTTCGACACCCATGATGCCCTCAGCCTTGAGCAGTTGGGCTAGCTGTTCCGTGGTTTTTTGAACGTGGGAGCCAATAATGATCGCGCCTGGTTTACCATCGCGGACGTATTTGGACATCTCAGTGGCGGGAATGGGTTGAAGCCCCAAATTGGCTAGGGATGTCAAGATACTGGCACCACTGCGGAACAGAAATTTTTTGCCCTGACTGGCGGCGGTGAGCACATCTGCCGCAAACTGATCGAAATCTGACTGCTGCTCGCCATCGACAACACAGCAACGATTGCGTTCTAACTGCATTAATTTGTCGAGGCTACCACTGCGAACTTCTGGGAGCAAAAATTGTACCACGCGATCGGCAGGAATCCGACCACCAGTCTTTTCGGCGACATAATCAGGGAGATAGCTATGACTATATCCAAATACGGAATCGCGGGCAAATTCAGTTTTGTGGACGGGTGTTTCCACACCGTTCACCAGCAAGTAGTGAATACTATCGCGGGTAATGCGTCCCCCTTCAAAGAAAGCTGGCATCAAGAAGTGAGCGTCAAAGCCGCCCAATTCAGCAGCAATTACGTCAGTTTCGATCGGGTAGTGCCCACGCAATGTAGAATCCGATCGACTTACCACCAAGAAATCTGTCAACCCAACTTCAGCAATAGCGACTTTTAGATTCTGACAAACCTCTCTGGTTACTGCGGCAGCTTGCGCTGGTTCCATCGCGCGAGTATTTGTCAAAACGAAGAAGATCGGCGCGGCATCTGTCAACCCTAGTTTCAATGTCTCCACATCCCACCGCGTCAAGAGCAGGCAACTATGTACCGTCTGCGATCCAGTGGGGTCGTCATCGAGGACAATAATTTTGGGTTTGTCTGTCATGGTGGCTTACTGCGTAAATTTTCCTGTTTCATCAATGTAGCCAACTTGCTTGCCAATCCGTACCCAGGCAGTACTATCGTTAAAACTGGCAACTTCATCAAAAATTGGCTTAATAGCTATTATCCCTTGTTTGTTGATAAAACCCCATTTGTCCCCAACTCTAACCTTTGCCAAACTCTCACTAAAAGTCTCGACATCATCAAAACTGGGCGCAATTGCTAACTTCCCTTGGTTATCGATAAAACCCCATTTGTCATCAAGTTTGACAGCAGCTAATCCACTCCCAAAACTACTCACATTATCGAATCGCATGGCGATCACTCGTTTGCCAGATCGATCTATAAAACCCCACCTACCATCCAACTTAACTGCTGCCAATCCATCAAAAAATTCATAGGCATTATCAAAATCAGCCGCAATGATCAGCTTACCATCAGCTTCTCTGTAGCCATATTTTTCACCCACTTGAGCCACAACCAAACTATCACTCTTGCTTGCGCTCAAGTTTTCCCCAGCTAGTGCCTCAGCCACATGCCGTGACTGGGGCAACTCTTCAGCCACAGCGGGAACGTAAAAGGTATTAAACCCATTAATTGCAAGGGAGCAAATCAGGGCAACGAAAGAGCTGGTTTTCATAATAGGCTACGACAAATAACTAGTTGTAGCTCTATTGTGTAATTAGAATTGAGGTTAGACTGCGATCGAGATCTCTAGCAATGGGCGACACAAATTAGGACATCATTAAATTGCTCCTCGTCTCCCAGTCCCCCAGTCTCCCCATCTCATCAAAACACGTCGTAAAATACTAGCCGTGGGTGCGATACCACTCGATCGTATTTTTCAGACCTTGCTCAATCTGAACCTGAGCAGTAAAACCAAAGTACTCGGTGGCTTTTTGAGTATCTAAGCAGCGGCGGGGCTGACCATTTGGTTCGTCAGATTGCCAGACGATTTCACCTTGATAGTCCATTAGTTTACAGATTAAGGTAATCAAGTCTTTGATCGTAATTTCATAGTTGGTACCTAAGTTTACTGGATCCGCTCGATCGTAATCTGTAGTTGCGATCGCAATGCCCCTTGCCGCATCATCGACATAGATAAACTCCCGACTCGGACTACCATCACCCCAAACCTGAATCTGCTTGTCTCCCGCAATTTGGGCTTCATGTACCTTGCGAATCAATGCTGGAATTACGTGAGAACTTTCCGGTTTAAAGTTGTCCGCAGGGCCATATAAATTGACAGGCAATAGATAGATACCATTAAATCCATATTGCTGGCGATAAGATTGTAATTGTACCAACAGAGCTTTTTTAGCTATTCCGTAAGGTGCGTTAGTTTCTTCGGGATAGCCATTCCAGAGATCTTCTTCTTTGAACGGCACTGGCGTAAATTTAGGATAGGCGCAAATTGTCCCCACACAGACAAATTTATCTACGCCAGCTTGATAAGCAGCGTGAATAAGTTGGGTGCCCATCATCAAGTTGTCATAAAATAGTTCGGCTGGTTTAATTTGATTTAAGCCAATTCCGCCCACATGTGCAGCCATGTGGACGATTACATCTTGATTTTTGACTGCTGTATGACAGTTTTCGAGTACTCGGAGATCACAATCAGCGGATCTAGGCACAGTAATATTAGTAGGATTTGCACCAAGAGCAACGAGTTGGCTGATGACTTGTTGTCCGAGAAATCCGGCTCCACCAGTGACGAGAATTTTTTTAGTGGCTAGCTCTAATTTTGTCATTTATTTACGTTAGTTTAATTGTAAAAATATCTAATTTATTCAAGTAGGCGTAATTAGACGTATCTCATTTGACCGCGCTGTGTGGGATATGATTAAGAGCATCTGCGATCTGGATAAACCTGTCGATCGAAGTTAAACTTAGAACATTCTACACTTGTCGGGTTGTCTCCTGATTCAATCCAGCCTACGATTTACCTGCAAGCCAAAATTTAACATGAAATCGATCGATCTTGTAGGATATGTAGCAGCAACATTGACAACAGCAGCTTTTTTGCCGCAAGTTCTGAAAGTTTGGCAATCCAAGTCAACTAAAGATCTGGCATTACCCACCCTGTTATCGTTTATTGCAGGGGTTGCAATGTGGTTTGTCTATGGATTATTAGTTAAAAGCACACCAATAATCATGGCAAATGCAGTTACACTAGTGCTGAATTTAGTGATTCTCCGTTTTAAACTGAGACATGGATAGATTTATTTTTAGATTGTCCAGTTAATTCTTGATAGGTGAATCACTTTACCCATCGATGGCATCAAGGTTGTCGTGATTGGTTCAGCAGCAGTTGAATATGTTACTTAGCTAAAAATTTCAGCAACAGACTGTTGGAAATTAGGCAATAATGGGCTACTCAAGACATCGTTATTAAACAACGTCGCTACCAATGGCAAGCCGTTAATATCCCGTCGAAAAATCTCGATTTGTTGTCTGCGCCAATCAATGATCCAATATTCTTGTACGCCTCTAATTGCATAGAGTTTGCGCTTTACTTCTCGATCGCGTCGCTCATTGTCGATACCAGATGATAGCACCTCTACCACTAATTCCGGCGCGGCTAAAAGATGCCCTGATTCATCTAAAACTCTTGCTAATCTATCATTACTAATCCATACTAAATCTGGAATTACATTATCATCATCAGTGAATACCAAGCCTGGCGTAGTGACGACTTCGCCCAGATTACTTTGGCTCGACCAAATTCCTAAGGATTGAATCAGCTTAGTAATAACTTTTTGGTGTCTCCAGTGGGGTGCGCGAGTCACGAGTAGTTCTCCATCAATAATTTCGTAGCGATTACCGTTATCGGGTAACAGCTCTAGATCGGCAGATTGCCAACGGGTGGATTGGTGCATTTGAGTCAGCCTCTAGCAATTGATTCTATTTTGACATATTTGTCTGGGCTGTGACGATAAATCGCTGTCCACAAGCCACTATGATGGAGCTAGCTGGAGATTGCGATTTTAACTTGGAGATATTTAAGACAAACATGGCTGAATTCATTAAAGATGAAGCAGAATTTGATACACTTTTAGCAGCAGGAAAGATATTAGTTGTGGACTGTACAGCTACATGGTGCGGCCCTTGTAAATTAGTAGCACCATTAATCGACAGGTTAGCAGAAGAATATGGAGATCGTGCTCAAATATTCAAACTAGATATTGATGCGAATAAAGCATTTCCCAAGCGATTTGGGATCCGCAGTATTCCGGCAGTAATATATTTTAATGCAGGCGAAAAAGTCGAAATTATTGTTGGGGTAAAAGCCTATGAAGAATTTAGTGCGGCAGTCAAAAAGCTATTAATCTAAGAAATTAGGATTAAATTAGATCCTGGATTCCCATCATCTCGTAACCAATCGAGTAGGGGTAATTCATAGATTACCCTTACTCGATCGGTTGCGAAATCTAGTATTCAATAGTGAAAGGAATATAATAGAGATAGACCAGATCCCACCTCCTCGCTCAGGGCGGAAAGTTATAGCCCTCGCCTCTCCTCACTGTTATGAATCCTGACGTTAAATTCCAAGATGCCTTTGATATCATCGTTGTCGGTGCTGGACATGCAGGCTGTGAAGCTGCACTAGCAGCCGCCCGCTTAGGCTGTCGCACCCTTTTACTCACCCTGACTTTAGATAAAATCGGCTGGCAACCTTGCAATCCGGCTGTAGGTGGCCCCGCCAAGTCCCAGCTCACCCATGAAATCGACGCATTGGGCGGTGAAATCGGCAAGATGGCTGATCGTACCTATCTCCAGAAACGAGTCTTGAATGACACCAGAGGCCCCGCTGTATGGGCACTCCGCGCTCAGACTGACAAGCGCGAATATGCAGCGGTGATGAAAAATATTGTCGAGAATCAGGAAAATCTGACCATTCGGGAAGGAATGGTGACGGATTTGGTGCTGGATGCAAATCAGAAGGTGATTGGCGTTGAGACTTATTTTGGCGGCGCATTTGAGTGTCAGGCGGTAATTCTGACCACGGGGACGTTCCTGGGTGGGACGATTTGGGTGGGGAATAAATCCATGTCCGCTGGACGAGCGGGTGAATTTGCCGCAACGGGATTGACGGAAACTTTGCACCGTCTGGGGTTTGAAACGGGACGACTGAAGACGGGGACACCTGCGCGGGTGGACAAGCGATCGGTTGACTATAGTAAGATGGAACCACAGCCTGGAGACAATCGGGTGCGCTGGTTTAGCTTCGATCCTGAGGTGTGGGTAGAAAAGGAACAGATTCCTTGTCATCTGACGCGCACAACGTTGGCGACTCATCAGTTGATTCGCGACAATCTCCATCTCTCCCCAGTATATGGCGGTTGGGTGGACTCCAAAGGGCCGCGCTACTGCCCAAGTATTGAGGATAAAATCGTCCGGTTCGCTGATAAGGAAAGTCACCAGATTTTTATCGAACCAGAAGGGCGAGATATTCCCGAACTGTATATTCAAGGATTTTCAACTGGCTTACCTGAAAGCCTCCAAGTGGAGATGCTCCGCACCCTGATTGGACTGGAAAACTGTGTGATGTTGCGTCCAGCTTATGCAGTGGATTATGACTATATCCCCGCGACTCAATGCTATCCCACCCTGATGACCAAGAAAATTGAGGGGCTATTTTGTGCGGGACAGGTAAATGGTACCACGGGCTATGAAGAAGCAGCGGGACAGGGATTTGTGGCGGGGGTAAATGCGGCGCGATTTGTCAATCATCAGGAGATGATTGTCTTCCCCCGCGAACAGAGTTATTTAGGTACATTAATCGACGATTTGTGTACCAAAGATTTGCGCGAACCTTATCGGATGTTGACCAGTCGATCGGAATATCGGTTACTATTGCGATCGGATAATGCCGACCAAAGACTTACTCCACTAGGACGAGAAATCGGTCTGATTGATAATCGACGCTGGGAATTATTTACCAGCAAGCAAGCAAATATTGTCGCTGAAAAAGAACGGCTGGAAAAAACCAGAGTTCGAGAATTAGATGATACTGGTAAAGGCATAACTGCGACGACTGGAGAAATAATCAAAGGTTCAATTACTCTAGCTGAACTATTGCGTCGTCCTGGTGTTCACTATCCGAGCCTGACTGAATTTGCCCTGGGTAATAACGATCTCCAGCTTGCCGAACAAGAAGGTGCTGAAATCGAGATTAAATACGCCGGATATCTCAATCGCCAACAGCACCAAATCGACCAAGTAAGTAAACAGTCAAATCGCAAACTACCTGGAAGTATTGACTATAGCTCGATCGAGACCCTATCCAAAGAGTCCCGCGAAAAGCTCGCCAAAGTTCAACCCGCCACCATTGGACAAGCCACCCGCATCGGTGGTGTCAATCCCGCCGACATCAACGCGCTATTAATTTGGCTGGAAGTGCAGAATCGCCAAAAAGCTGTCCAGACGGTTTAAATCCGCACAGTCACCTGTTTCTGATCAAGATATTCCTTAATCTCAGCCACAGTCAATTCGCCATAGTGCAGCAGGGAGGCCAATAGTGCCGCCTCTGCACGCCCTGCTGTCACTGCTTGATAGATGTGTTCGCAATTACCAGCACCACCCGAAGCAATCACTGGAACTTGCACAGATTCAGCGATCGATCTAGTCAGATCGAGGTCATATCCAGCCTTGGTGCCGTCTGCGTCCATGCTGGTCACTAAAAGCTCCCCAGCACCCCGTTTGGTGACTTCCTGCGCCCATTTGACCACATCGAGTCCAGTATTTTCCCTTCCACCTTTGACATAGACATCCCAGCCAGGATTAGTTGGATCGTGGCGACGTTTGGCATCGATCGCAACTACAATACACTGATTGCCAAATAGATCGCTAGCATCATTGATTAAGTTGGGATTCCGCACTGCTGCCGAGTTGAGACTAACTTTGTCTGCGCCTGCGCGTAACAAGTCTTTGATATTCGACGGTGATTGAATTCCTCCGCCAACAGTGAGCGGAATAAATATTTTATCAGCAGTGCGATACACCACATCAATCATTGTGCCACGATCCTCGTGGGTGGCGGTAATATCGAGGAATACTAGCTCGTCAGCTCCAGCATCGTTATAAATCTGGGCAAGTTCGACAGGATCGCCAGCATCCCGCAGTTCGACAAAGTTTACGCCTTTGACGACTCGTCCGGCTTTGACATCGAGGCAAGGTAATATTCTTTTGGCTAACATCTGAAAATCTCGTTACTGTAATTAACCCCGCCGGAACACTACCTGTTCGCAATGTAGGTACTTTATTCTAGATCGCGATCGACACGTTACGGCCAGATAAATTCGTGCCAAAATCAGATCGCTCGATCGTCGAATTATTTTTAGCGCGACAACCTAGCATCCACGTATCGATCGAGATCCTGTAACGTTCGATGATTATCTAGTTTGAGACTAGAATGTGTAAGCACCAGCAAGTCCTGAAATCGGACTGGCACCGATCGGTGCAACACCACTATCGGTGTAGAATAAATTGCCACTGAAAGTAATGTCTACACCATTGATATTTGCTGTGCTGTTGCTATCACTCAAGGCAGGAATGGTAATTTGGAACGTGTTACCGCCCTGAATTGCACTATTACTAACTGATAAAACTCGACTGGTAAAAGCACTGACTAATTTGTTGGCAGCCAAATACCCGCTACGTCTGCTTCTCCAGCCACCCTGAATCAAAGCAGCCTCTCCAGACTGAAGTTCGATTAAACCGCTCTCGGAAGTAGAGCAGCCAGCAAAACTATCAGGATTTAAATCAGAGATTTTAATTAGAGCCATGTTTTATTTACTCTGCGATCAGATGGTGGTAGGTGCTGTGGGTAATGTATCTAAAATTTATGCTGACAAGAGATTAGTCATCAATGTACTATCTTGGAGTAAGTAGTGCATTGATGACTAATGTCTAAATTGATAGTAATCTCTTAGTGGAAATTGCCGCCGCCGAAGCCAGGGTTGAAGCCAGGGTTGAAGAACAAGAAGTTGCCGCCGCCGCCACCTTTTTTGCCAGAACCCTTACCGCCACCGCCGCCGCCTTGGAATATCAGTTGACCGCCGCCAAAGCCACCACCGTTGGAGAACAGGAAGTTACCACCGCCACCATTATTTTTGCCAGAACCCTTGCCGCCACCGCCGCCGCCTTGGAATATCAGTTGACCGCCGCCGCCAAAACCAGGATTAAAGCCGCCGCCGCCAAAATTACCGCCGCCGCCGCCTTTATTCTTGCCACCACCAACGACCGATGTCGCTTCGGTTGCAGCAACATCAGTTAAAAAGCTATCTGCATCTGCAAATAAGTCGCTACCAGCAGGATTTAGATCAGAAATATTAATTAGAGACATGTTTGATTTATGTTTTTTACTAGTTAGAGTTACTGACGTAACTGCGTTCGTCACAACTTGCGACAACAACAATATTCAACGATTTGGATTCTATTGACAACCCAATTAGTCGGATTGAAAGGACATAACACTATGTGTAAAATCCAGCTTTGATCGCTCGAAAATTGATGAATTGGTAGCAAGAAACTATACTTCGCCTATTATTGTTGATATCCTTGGGCATTCTCAGGACTTAATGCTGTTAGTTTTAGCCAAATAGATCAGGGTAATCATCGATCTCCGCAGAATTTAGATATGGTCGGGACAGATCGATACCCGCAATGATAAATTCATGTTGAATACAATTGAGCTTTTCGGCTACCGATGTCTGACTTTGATTGATCGCCATCACTAGACCTGTAGCTAGGAAGTAACAGCGGTGCAGCCCAAAGCAATTAGAGTCAGTTGGTATCTCTACCAATCCTAATCCAGGTGCTAACTGCTTGCTAAATAGGGGGGTATTGGGGGAAAATGCTGCTTGATAGCTGTGATAAATATTAGCTAAAAATGGCTGTAGCAAATGGTAATCAGCTCGATCGAGCGATAGGGTTCCAGCATCCCACCGATGAAAAGCTGCCGGATCGTGAAGGATGGCAAATTGGAATGGAATTTCTAGTCGATTTAATTCGCCAGTTAGCTGGCGCGTAATCGCGATCGCCGCATCAGGTGTAAAGTTGAAATAGATCTGAATCGGCTGTAAGCTTGACGGGTTGCCCGCATTACCGATCGCAATATAGGTATCTTGACCGATCAGATTGGGTGGTAGATAAATCGGGACGATCTCACCAGTAGTGGCTTGGTAAGATTCAGGGGCTAAATGCTGGTGTGGATTGATGTGCAGATGCAATCCACCTTTGGTGACAATTAATTCATCTCCGGCTGTACCTGAAATTTGCCAGCCAGGATCGAAGTAGCCACTACTGGTATTGCTCTGCTGTAGCTGCGGATAAAAATTGATATCAATACCGTCAATCATATTATTTTTGGCAGTCTGGAGTTGTCGATCTGCGGCTTCTTGATGACTGATTGAGCGATGACTAAAATAAAGATCGTAGAGATAGGTTTGAACCTGGGCAATTAGATATTTTGTCTGTAGCTCAACGGATATTTGTTGGAGCTTATCAGTTGTGTCTGGATTTGTTTCAAGGGCTGGATAGTCGGGATGAGAAATAGTAAAATCTTGCTCGATCGTGATTTTTTCAACTATTTCGGTGAGAACTTGTTGTAGAGATGACATATGACTATTGAGTGATGAGTTGAATTGAATCGCGACCAAATAGGGTACTCATTGCGGCTTGAGGTGTACAAATTAGTTGCTTGGCGACTTGCATAATCACAATGCTGCGGTTGTCAAAAGTACGTTTTGCATAGATGTCGCCTTCGACTCGTGCAATTAAGAATAATCCGGCAAATTGGATCACTCGATCGAGGTAATCTGGACGAGCGATCGTAATTGCGGGAAATCCAGCCAGATAAGCCTGGACAATCCCAAATAAAGACGGCTGAAGTAGTTCTAATGGAGTGGTTGCCAACTGAAGAGATTCATTGATACTCAGGCTATCGCCGACAGGCAATCCATCTAACCAAATTTCTAAGTAGCTACCGATTAGACAGCCCAGATCGAAGGCAGGATCGCCCCAAGTAGCGCGTTCCCAATCAATCAGTTTAATCACCTTCGAGTCAGGCTGCGCCCAGTCTAGATCGATCAAAATGTTATTTATTTTGAGATCGTGATGAACCAAGCAGCTAGGTGTAATCGACTTGCCCAGATCGATGATTGCTGCTGATAAAGCTGGAAATCGCTGATAAAGTCGGAAAAATTGTAAGCACTCTGGTGGTGTCACCTGAAAAATATGGGGAGTGACACGGGTGAGTCGATCAATTAAATCAATCACTGAGTGAGAGCTAGCTAGCCGATTTTGACCTGTTTGTGTGGCGAATTGCTGATTAATGTCAGCACGATCAAAGAATCGTTGGTATTCTGGCTGTTCAAATGTCTGACTGTGGATAATTGCCAGCAGATGACCGATCGATCTAGCAACCTCAATCGGAAACTTATGTTCCGTTGAGTAGTACTGATTGAGGTCGCTGTAGTCTACTAAATATTTAACTATTAAAATAGAATTTTCAGCATCAAAGTAGATAATCTCTGGCAGGAAATCGCCAATTTTTTCTTTTAAATCTGGAAAATCCTGCATTAGCTGATGAATTTGCCAAGCTAACTGAAATTCTCCTTCTGTTTGTCCCCGATTATTATGAATTTCTTGCTTAATCAGTAAATTTCTACCATCAGCAAAATTAATTAACAAATTAAAATTCTTAGCAGGAATCAATGTGACCACACTAGTATCTCGATCTATTAAATTACAATATTTAAGATTGTTTAAGTATTCAAACACATTACTGACATCTAAAATAGTTGGTGTGCTAATCATCATATTAGTTAAAACTAGTTAAAAGTTACCATCGCAATGATGCGATTAGATATTTGTTGACATCACTCACAGCCGTTGATCTAACTCTGATCATCTAAGCAATCAGATCCAGATTGCTCAGTAAATTTACGATCTAGTTTAGCAAGGGTAGTCTCAAACAAAATTCAGCAATAATGCTGATGCTAATCATAAATATACTTATATCTAGACAGTTACTAGAATTATTTAATGAGAATAGTGATAAACATCACTGACGAGTTGTTACTATTTTCAGCCTGAAAATTAAGAAATACTAAAATAAGCGTATTACGGTTCAAAGATCAGATAATATTTCCTAAACTCAAGAGTTTAATAAAAGTATCATGATTGAAACTAATCAATTTACTCAGAAGCAATTATTGGGTCAGCATCTTACTAAGTTCCAACGCCAATTACTCGAAAAAAACCTCCTCCTCGAAACAATCCCCGAATATCGGCAGCGGATTGAAATCATGCTCTTAGCTGATGAAGGGAAAACCCAGACTCAAATCTGTCGAGCGTTGAGTTGTTCACCACTGACTGCCAGACACTGGATTTTTGTCGCAAAATCTGGTCAAGCCCACAATTGGCAAACTCAACCGATTGGTCGCCCAAAAGTCGTTACGGCTGACTACCTCGATCGGCTCAAACAGTTGATGGGTGCTAGCCCTAAAGATCTAGGGTATCCATTTTCGCGGTGGACTGGGCGATGGTTGAGCAAACATCTATCCCAAGAATTCAATATCGAAGTAACTGCTCGACACGTCAATCGGCTAATTGAAGAAATGAACATTGGGTTAGATAATAGTAGTCAGGCGCAGCAAATTGATAAATCTTGCCAGCTAGTAATCGCGGATCTGTACACGGCTCCAAAATCAGCAGCCATCGCCAATCATTCCTCTCAGACTTATAATTGACCTGACTCATGGTTCAAAATTCTACACTTAGAGCTGTTCCAGTCGATCGATTAGTCCAAGTCCTGGGCACAGAAATCGCCCCGATAGATCTGACCCAAATTCAAGCCCAGACTCAACTACTGTCAGTTTTACCAGGTACAAGTTTTTGGAAGTCTAGCGACAGTCAGTCAGGAATTTACATTATTTTAGCGGGGAAGGTGCGGTTATTCGATCTCCAAGGGAGACGAATCGCCACTCTGACTGAGGGACGAAGTTTTGGGGCAAGTACTTTATTCCCCGACGCTAATTTTAGCAATTACAGTGCTAAGGCTGCTCTAGTAGTCGGTGGAGCAGAAATATTAGTAGGCTTCATCCCCAGTGCAGCCCTCCAGTCTGAGTGGAGCAAATATCCACAGATTCGAGATCAGTTCAGTCAAAATGCTCAGTATCTCGATGCGATCCTGCGCGGTGAACTCGAACCCTCAGCCCTCCAAATTCGCCAGCGGGGGATACATCCACAGCCTCCATTAGCCCATCCCGATCTTCCGCTCACTCCTGCCCATACTCCAGAGGTAATTGTCCCGTCACCACAAAACAAGACTGAATCTGCTGGTGACAAATTTAAAGAAGCTTACTTCCCCACCCCTAGCCAAAAAATGGGGCAGTGGTGGAAACAGGTTACTCATAGCTATCCCTTTTATGCCCAGCACAGTGCTTCCGACTGTAGTGCCGCCTGTGTGGTGATGGTAGGACAATATTGGGGCAAAGACCTTAACATCAATCGACTGCGAGAATTGGCGCATATCAGTCGAGATGGAGCCTCACTCAAGGGATTGGCAACAGCTACCGAAACATTGGGATTTAATAGTCGTCCCGTTAAGGCTAGTCTAGATCGACTTGCCAAGCAAAAGCTCCCAGCCATCGCCCATTGGGAAAGCAATCATTATGTGGTTGTGTTTGAAATTAGTGCTGAACATGTAATTATCTGTGATCCGGCAATCGGGCAGAAAAAGCTGACTCGTGCTGAATTTAACCAGGGTTGGACAGGCTACTGTCTGTTGATTGAACCCACGCTTGCCCTGAAAAAAACTGAAGGCAAGTCCACTGACTTTTGGCAACTATTTCAACTAATTAAGCCGCATAAAGTTGTCATTGCGGAGATATTTGTTGCTTCGATCGTTTTACAGGTGTTCGGACTGATTTCGCCAATTTTCACACAGCTAATTCTAGATAGTGCAGTTGTTCATAAATCTGCCAATAGTCTGACTACTTTTGGCCTTGGGCTGTTGATTTTTGGCGGGTTCCAGATCGCTATATCTGCCTTGCGTCAATATCTAATGATACTCACCGCCAATCGGATTGATGCAGCCTTGCTAGTGGGCTTTATTCGACACACTTTTAGCTTGCCATTGAGTTATTTTGATTCGCGTCATGTTGGCGATATTATCTCACGAATTCAAGAAAATGATAAGATCCAGAGTTTTATTACTGGTCAATCTTTAGGCGTATTACTCGATTTAATGTCGGTGTTTGTCTATTCAATCTTGATGTTTGTATACAGTTGGAAATTAGCACTAGTAACACTGATCTCAATCCCACCATTTTTGGTGCTGACATTTGCTTCTACACCATTTCTCAAGAAAATGTCGCGGGAGATTTTCAATGCGTCCAACGAGGAAAATAGCTATCTAATCGAGGCTCTCAATGGCGTTCGCACAGTTAAGTCAATGTCTGTCGAGCGATCTGTGCGCTGGCATTGGGAAGAACGGTTAAACAAAGAAATCAAGCAGTCCTATCGCGGGCAAATGATCGGAATTAAAATTCAGATGATTAGTTCGGCAATCAATACAATTAGCAGCACAGCATTAATTTGGATTGGTGCTTCCTTAGTTATTTCTGGTGAGTTTACAATCGGACAGTTATTTGCATTTAATATGCTCTCTGCTAATGTTATTAGTCCCTTTCAACGTTTGGCTGGACTTTGGAATAGCTTACAAGAAGTGGGAATTGCGATCGAGCGACTATGTGATGTAATTGAAGCCAAGCCGGAAGAAGATCACAAGTCTAGTCGTCAAAATATGGGTAAGCTTCAGGGCTATGTCAAGTTCAAAAATGTCACTTTTTGTTACAATAAAGATGCTGATGCTAACGTCCTCCAAAACATTACATTTGAGCTTAAACCTGGTCAAACGATCGCCTTAGTAGGCAGAAGTGGGTCGGGGAAAACAACCCTATCCAAATTGATTTTAGGTCTGTATCAGCCGACAACTGGATCGATCGAGATCGATGGTCAAGATCTCACCAATATTTCTCTGCATTCACTGCGATCTCAAGTAGGGGTAGTCGATCAGGACACCTTCTTATTTAGTGGTACAGTTAAGCACAATATTACCTTAGCAAAACCAGGTGCTAAGTTAGCTGAAATTCAACGAGCTGCCGAGCTTGCAGGTGCCGATGAGTTCATCAACAAAATGCCAATGCGGTATGATACAGAAATTGGTGAAGGTGGCGGTATGTTATCAGGAGGACAACGCCAGCGGATCGCGATCGCTAGGGCATTATTAACTAATCCGCGCTTACTAATATTTGATGAAGCAACTAGTAGCTTAGACACCGAATCAGAGCGGATTATTCAAGATAATTTAGAAAAAATTCGCCATCACCGCAGTACGATTATTATCGCTCATCGACTCTCTACAATTCAAAAAGCTGACCTGATTTTAGTCTTAGATAAAGGGATCTTAGTTGAAAGTGGTAATCATCACCAACTCATGGCAAAGCGCGGTCAATATTACTACCTAAATCAGCAACAGGCTGCGACAATTTCTGAGTAATATTCGACATCATCCTAATTTTTATAATTAGTTAAATATTTAAACCTTGCTACATTAATCACTAGCTTACATGGTCGTAAATCGTCAACTGACACCACTCATTAAAATATTGATCGTAGACGATTTACGAGTTGTCAGAGAAAAGCTCAAATCTATCTTAAGATTACATTCAGATCTTCAGGTAATTGGTAGTGCTATTGATGGCGATCAGGCAATAGAACAACTCGAACATCTAAACCCAGATATTATCATCCTCGATCTGGATATGCCCAAGCTCAACGGGGCAGAGACTGCTCGAATTATCTATCAGAGATATCCACATATTAAAGTAATTGTCCTCAGTAGCTATGACGATCCTGCTGAGATCAATAATTTACAGCCTAGCTGTATCAAAGCATATATAGTCAAAGATAATATCGATCTCAAAATAGCCGATCAGATTCGAGCTGTATATCATCTTCCTAGCTCACAATCTGACCCGACTAATCTTGAGTCAGCCGCTGAACCTGTCGGATCACCTGATAATATAGTTGAGTTCAATCGTCCCACTTCGGAACATTCAACAGCTCTAACTAAACATCCTAATCGCTCAACAGATCAGTCTCAGCACGATTTTGTGACTAGTTTATCTACTCAGTTTACATCGATAGCTGGCACCACGATTAGTAGACTAAATGATTGGTCAAATTCAGCTAAAGAACTAATTGATATGATGCCCCTGCCCTGGACGCGGGGATTGCTGTATTCATTAGTTGCTTTTATTGGCGTTACTTTACCGTGGGCATGTTTGTACAAAATTGATGAAGTTGGTACAGCTAGAGGGAGACTGGAAGCAAAGGGCAATACGATCAAACGGGAATCTGATCTTGATGGCAGTGTTGCCGTCAGTAAGGTTTATGTAAAAAAGGGGGATTTGGTTAAAGTTGGGCAGACAATTATGGAACTTGATTCCAAAAATATCCGCGAACAGATCTATCAGAATCAACTTAAAATTGATGGATTACAGCAGCGATTTAATCAACTGCTCCTAATGAAAAATCAGATGGGTTTGGGCACAAATGCCCAACAACAGCAAAACCAAGCCCAACTGCTCGAAAAACAATCTCAAATCGCTCAAGCCCAGCAAAGTGTTGTCAGCTTAGAAGCTAGTGCGCGGAGTCAAATTGCTGAAAAACTAGCTCAACTTCGTCAAGCCGAACAAGCACTGCTCGATCGACAATCAAGTTATACTCTCCAAAAGGCTGAGAAGCTAACTCAAGTTCGTCAATCTCAGCAAAGTGTCCTAGACGCTCAAACTAACTATCTACTAGCTCAGAACCGCCTCAAAGACGCTCAAAATGAAGTCAAACGCTATAATAGACTCTATCAAACTGGCGCAATTGCTGAAGTTAAAACCAAAGAAATTGCTAGTCTAGCCCAAGAAAAAAATCAACTATTTATCCAAGCAACTGCCAGTCTACAACAGTCAAAACTCCGAGTCAAAGAACAGCAAGAAAACTATCAAAAGCTGATCCAACAAGCCCAATCAGATACTGCCCAAGCCAAGCTGAGACTAAAAGAGCAACAGGAAATATATCAAGGAACAATTAGTCGAACTCAAGCCGATATTGCTCAAGCAAAATTACGCCTTACCGAACAGCAACGGGCCTCTACAAGTCTAGCGAGTGGTGGGAATATTGCCATTCTAAAAACAGGTCAGCAGCTCAAAGAAATTGAAAGTCAAGTTGTTGCACTAAAGTCAGAGATTGAACGCGATCGCGCTCAAAATAATTTTCTGACTAAACAACTAACTAAGTATACAATTAGGGCTGACTCAGATGGCACTATCTTTGAGCTACCAATCGATCGAGAAGGCGCGGTAATCCAACCAAAACAGTTAATTGCTGAAATTGCCTCAAGTGCTAGTGGACTAGTCTTTAAAGGTGAAATTCCAGCCAATCAGAGCGAATCGCTGCGATCCTCACTAGATGCTACTTCAGCGACAACTAAGCTGCAAAAAGATGTTAAACTCAAGTTTGATGAATTTCCGTTTGAAAGTTATGACATTGTTCCAGGGAAGTTAACCTGGATTGCGCCTAACTCTAGACTTATCCAAACGTCCCAAGGTACAAACATCGCTACTTATGATATCGAAGTTCAACTCGATCGATCGTGCATCAAGTATCAAGGTAGTTGTATTCCCTTCAAATCAGGTCAACCTGCAACTGCTGAAGTTGTGATTCGCAATCGACGAGTAATCGATTTCGTACTCGATCCATTTAAGAAGCTAGGTAACAGCAGCAAATAAGTTAGTTAACAGTTAAATTCTGACTTGATTATTAAAATTATATTTGCAGTAAATTAGAAGATAAGTGGTAGCAACAAATACTAATTCTAAAATTAGCGATCAAGACTTAATCTATGAAGCTAAAATTTCTGGCAGGATTCCTGAACTTACCCAAGCAATTCTCCGCCGGAAAATCATCGAGGAACAAGTTAGAATAGCTGGCATCGAGGCAAATATTAGTGAATTGCAGCAAGCAGCCGATCAGTTTCGGCTCGTCAATCAGCTCGAAAGTGCCGAAGCCACTAATCAATGGTTGGCGGAACGCTGTCTTTCTGTCGATGATTTTGAATATATTATTACCCAGAACTTACGATCGAATAAACTAGCCAAACATTTATTTGGTAGTCAGGTCGAGAAAACTTTTCACCAGAACTTTCTCGACTATGGTGGCGCGATCATTTACGAAATAGTTCTCGAAGATCGGGATCTGGCAATGGAAATTTTCTATGCTCTACAAGAAGGAGATCTCAGCTTTGCAGATGTAGCGCACAGATATATATCCGACTCCGAACTCCGTAGACGGGGCGGATATATTGGCAGAGTCGGGCGAAAACAACTTTTTCCAGAAATTTCTGCTGCCGTGTTTGCAGTTATCAATCCACCCCAATTAATTGAACCAATTGTCACGGCGGTTGGCGTTCATTTGATTCATGTAGAAGAAATTATCACCCCTGAACTAAACGGACAACTATATCAGAAAATTTTAAGTGAGCTGTTCGATCGATGGCTAACAGATATGATTAAGACTTGCTCAAAAGCAGTGCAAGTGCTATCAAAATGAAAATATTTGCAAATTTGACAGCCGATTCTAGTCGGAGTTTTCATACTTGTTCCGGCTGAAATATAGAAATTTGATCAGGGCTGAGATGAGGATCAGGATCGAGTCTCTTAATGGATAGAAATGAACTCTAGTTTGATTGCCACAGGTTGAGCCGTGGGATTGGATATTGTAGCGAATTGTTGAGAATTGCAACTAATCCACAAAAAGAGCGACATTAAAGCTAATCCACTACCGATCGATTGTTTACTCATGAGTTTTTGGGTATTTGGAATCAATTTAGAATCTTAGTAGTTACGGAGATAATTAAAAAAATATGTTTGTCAAAGCAAAACGGTTTATTGCTAAATTCTTTAAAAAATCTCGATCGGTTAATAATAAACCGCTCAATCCAGTTAGTCTGATTATTATTATTGTTGTCGATCTGTTTATTCTGTTTAATGTGTTTGCGGGATTGGACAATATCAGTCGCTGGCATCTCAGTCCATCAGAAGCTTATCCCTGTATCTCGGAGTGGCAAAACTATCGCGATCCTAAACAGGGGAATGATAAAGATTATAATCTGATCGCGTCAGCCCTGATTCCAAAGTCAGAACAAACTATGAGCAATGGAAATAGTCTAAATAACTATAAAGATCGCTTGGGAGATGTTTCAACCATCTGTCTTAACTATGCTGAACTCCAGGATAAAGTAAACATTCCTGCCTATAGATCGATTGAGCAAAGTATTGATAAGAAAAAGGAAAAGATTTCTAGTCTAGAACAGTCAAGTGCCAGCATTCGATCGCAATATGATTCCACGTTACTCGAAAAGATTGCTGGACAAAACTCCGGTCAGTCAATTAATAATGTTACTGCTGAAAAAGCTAAACAGACTTTAGCTCAAAACAAAGTTAATATTGCTACTCTCAAAACCGAGATTACTGTACTCCAAGAAGGTTTAGTCGGGAAGCTAGAGAGTATTAACCTGATCAAGGCAATTAAGGATGAGGGAAAATACCAGACCCTGACTCAAGAACATCAAAGTGCTGCATTTTGGTATCCCAGTATTCAGTTAGTTTTTCAAGCATTATTTCTATTGCCACTACTAGCGATTTCCTTATTTATCCATCGGATTGCTGTCAGAAAAGGAGCTGGACTAGTTGCTCTGATTACTTGGCACTTATTAGTAATCTTTTTTATCCCGCTGCTGCTAAAAATATTTGAGTTTCTTCAAGTTGGAGTACTCCTTCAGTTCTTAGTAGATATCATTGGAAAGCTGTTTGGAGGATTACTATTTCTCGTCAGTTATCTCTATATCTTTATCATTCCACTGGTGGGTTTTGGACTGATTAAACTGTTCCAGCGATTTACGCCGACTAGCAAAATTCAGGATGTGATGAGCATGAGATTTCAAAATCAGCTCTGTCTCAATTGTGCGAAGAGAATTCGCCCTCAAGACGCTCATTGTCCCCACTGTGGTTACGATCAATATGTTGAATGCCAAAGTTGTCATCAGCCGACTTACAAGCATTTAGCCCATTGCAAGCAATGCGGATCGTTGCAAGAGCCGATTTCTTTATCTGACGATTTACCAATTGGTAATAACTAATAAAAAGATAGGGGCGATTTATGAATTACCCCTATCTTTTATTAACTATTCACCATTCACCATTCACCAATTTACAACGGTCGATAGGCGCGGTAATTAATGCTGGGGAAAATATTGTCCATCGTTTCGACTTTTTCGAGCCAACCACTATCGACCTTTCCCTCTTTGAGTTCGTCGTAGAGCTTGTGGAACCGGACTAGGTGGGATCGAGTCCGTCGAATCGCGTATGGTACCATCGTCCCAGTTCGCATGATAAATGCCCAGTCAGAAGACTGCGCCAGGAGGAGTTCTCGTGCGGCTTGATTGAGGGCGCGCCACTGCAATTCATCGGCTGGCTCCATTCGGGCTAGCTCGATCATCCGCTCTGCGCCTTTGTGGAGGTGAGGATAGACCCAGGCATTGGTTTCATTCAGCCAGTACTCGTGAAAGCCTTTGTAGCCCCAGCTCGACTGAGATGGACGACAGACTTGTTGAGTCGGTTGAGCGCGGAGATAGTCGGCCAGATGGGTCATCTGGTAGGTATTCTGGTCGTGCCACGATTTGCGGAAGAAGTAATCGATGAACCAAGGGCCTTCATACCACCAGTGCCCGAATAATTCGGCATCATAGGGCGAGACAATCAGCGGCGGGCGAGGCATCATTCCAGACAGGTTTGTTACCTGTTGCTGGCGATTGTACATGAAGTTCTGGGCGTGGTCAGCCGCTTTTTCTTTTGCCCAGTAGGGGTCATAGAGAGCTTTGTCACCGCCAGTTTTAGAAGTAATCTTGTGATATTTGATCCCGATGTTCTTGCGTTGACCATTGGGCATGATGTACGGCTTGATGTAGTCGTAGTCAGCATCCCAGCCCAAATCTTTGTAAAATTCGCGATATTCTGGCGCACCAGGATAGCCCACCATCGATGACCAGACTTGCTGGGAGGACTCTTGATCTCGTCCGAATGCAGCAACTCCAGCTTCAGTGAAGATCGGCGCGTAGTTGCCAAAGCGGGGACGGGGACGGGCATACATGATCCCATGTCCATCGGTGAGGAAGTAGCGCAAACCAGCATCGGCTAGCATCCGCTCTAGCCCTTCATAGTAGGCACATTCAGGCAGCCAGATTCCTCTTGGTGCCCGGCCAAAATTTTCTTCGTAATGTTCGCAGGCGACGCGAATTTGTGCCCACACTGCTTCGGGGTACATCTTCATCAACGGTAAATAACCGTGAGTTGCACCGCAGGTAATGATTTCGAGGTTATTGCTATCTAAAAATCCTTTGAAAGCACCGATTAGATCTCGATCGTGTCGTTCCCAAGTTTTGCGAATTGCGGCAAATTCTTTGACGTAATATTCGGCTAAATATTTGAGATGCCCATTGTCCTTGTTGGTGTCAATTTCTTTGAGGGCTAATTCTTCTAGCTTGCCCAGATGCTCATCATAGCGGTCTTGCAGCAGCGGATCTCGCAGCATTGACACCAGTGGCGGAGTCATGCTCATGGTGATCTTGAAATCGATTCCGTCCCGTTTTAATCCCTCAAAAACGTGGAGCAGGGGAATATAAGTCTCTGTGATGGCTTCATACAACCATTCTTCTTCGAGAACAAAGTCGCTCTCAGGGTGCCGAACAAAGGGGAGATGAGCGTGTAGGACTAACGCAACATAACCGAGTGGAGTACTCATAGGGATAGCGTGTGGGAACAGCGAGTGGCAGATAGTTAAGACACTATCGTTAATATTAGCGTGAACGAACCCCACTCGCTTGCGAAGTTGGCTGCGACATAACACAATTAACAGTGAGCAATCACTATCATCGATCGAATAATTACATTTTTTTAAATAATGTTAAATTTTTGTTAATAAAACTACAGATCTGGTTCATACTTAAATTTGGTTAATATTTAATAACCTTCACAATTGCCCAACCTAGCTCTCGATTCTCTATCGGAGAGGCTACGCCAACGAGAATGAATGCCAATCGATCGCTATCCACCCAGTAATTCGTCAAGATCGTTACAGCTACTGCTGTTCCTTGATGAGCGTATGACTAGCTATATTCACAATCAAGAGATCCGTGACAAATTAGCGATCCTTAATGCCGAGCGTTCTTTCGAGCTAAAAGTTGTCGATGTTGGCAAACAACCAGATTTGGCCGAACATTATCGGGTAATTGCTACGCCAGCACTAGTAAAGCTGTCTCCAGCCCCCCGCCAGATCTTAGCAGGTAGCAACCTGATCGATCGCATCGATAACTGTTGGGAAGGTTGGCAAGAAGAGTTATTTTTGGAAGGCAACGATCTGCCGATAGATTATGGTGAATCGACGAATTCAGATTGCGAACAAAAGGAAAAGTTCGGATTGAGTGACTCGATCGGTTATGTGAGTAAACT
>JANNBD010000349.1:0-6213 GCA_031385105.1 Chamaesiphon sp. OTE_78_metabat_374 | reverse complement strand
AGTATGTCGCTCTTGGTGAGAAGAATTCATTAGTTAGGGGATAGGGAATAGAGGGTAGGGGATAGTGAAGAGGGTTTGTTTTTTACTGATTCAACGGTAATATCGTCACCCCTAGTCACTCGTCGCTGTATCCTAGTAAACTAGGTATTTATATGCACTTTTTTATATATGTCCGATCCTATTCCTAACTCAACTAAGACAATCCGCATCGCTTCGCGGAAAAGTCAACTGGCATTAGTCCAAACCTATTGGGTGCAAGCCGAATTGCAGAAACACTTTCCAGATCGGACTTCTGAAGTCGAGATGATGAGTACCCAAGGGGATAAAATTCTCGATGTGCCCCTGGCTAAGATTGGTGATAAGGGATTATTTACCAAAGAGCTAGAAGTCAAAATGCTCGATCGAACTGCCGATCTAGCGGTTCACTCGCTCAAGGACTTACCCACTAATTTACCAGAAGGTTTGATGCTTGGTTGTATTACCGAGCGAGAAAATCCGGCTGACGCACTTGTCGTCAATGAAAAGCATAAGGGCTGTCAGCTTGACACCCTGCCTCAAGGTGCCGTGATTGGCACATCTTCCCTGCGGCGGTTAGCCCAACTCCGTCATCATTTTCCTCACTTTGCTTTCAAAGATGTGCGAGGAAATGTGAATACTCGCTTGGCGAAGCTAGATGCAGGTGAGTATGATGCGCTGATTCTAGCTGCTGCGGGCTTACAACGCCTGGATTTTGGCGATCGAATTCATCAGCTTATTCCAGCTAGTTTGTCACTCCACGCGGTAGGACAGGGGGCATTAGGAATCGAATGTCGGACAGAAGATCCAGAAATTTTGGCAGTAGTTCAAGCACTGCAACATCAGCCGACGGCTTTCCGCTGTCATGCAGAGCGGGCATTCTTGCGGACGCTAGAGGGTGGTTGTCAGGTACCGATCGGTGTTAATACTACCATTGAAGGTGACAATCTTACGCTGACGGGGATGGTATCTAGCTTAGATGGAAAAAGACTGGTGACAGATACGATTACCGGATTGGCTGTCAATGCTGAACAAATCGGCAAGGATCTGGCGGAACTACTTCGCAGTCAAGGCGCGCAAGAAATTCTCGATGAGATTTTTGAATTGGTACGACGGGATGGCTTGAAGAAAGTATTGGACGAACAAACAACGTAGGGTGTGTTACTGCGGAGCATAACGCACCAAACATCTGAACTGTGATTAAAATGATTTAATGATGGACTTTGATTCTCTACTATCCGAAAATCATAGTTTATCTATTAATCAGATAAATCATAGTTCAGACGATATGTTTAGGTGCGTTATACTCCGCAGTAACACGCCCTACGATTAATTATTTACGCGATCCCTGAAAAACTCTTAGATTAGCCAGCGTCCGCTGATAACTGAGACTATCACCTTGCAATTGAAATAGTGCTGCTGCCATTTTGAGATCTGAAATTGCGCCTTTGCAATCACCCATACCCTGACGAGCAGTAGCGCGATTATTGTAGGCAATGGCTTTATTCGGGATAATCCGCACCACTTGGGTATAGTCGAGATAGGCACCGCGATAATCGCGGAGGTTGAGTTTGGCTATAGCGCGATTATTGTAGGCAAGAGCGCGATTTGGATCGAGCTTGATTGCTTCGGTATAATCGGCGATCGCCAGTAAATTTCGATCGAGCGTAGCATGTAAGATTCCCCGCTCAACGTATGCATCTATATCCTGTGGATTTTTTTGTAGGGCTGCATTTAAGCTAGCAATAGTCTGTCGTTCTGGCTCAGGTTGGTTGGATTTGATATCTGCTGTGGCTACTAATGGGAACGATACAATCGCAATTGTGGTGAGGATACTTAGTTTGGATAATAAATATTTAATCATTACTAATTAAAGTTTTAATGGATAGTCGGGATGGAGAAACCTAGAGCAGCTTTGACTTCGGCGAGGGTTTTGTCAGCGATTAGAGCTGCACTATCTTTACCATTACGGAGGACGGATTCTAAATATGCTCTATCTGCCATCACTTCTTGATATTTGACTTGAATTGGTCGTAAATGTTCGATTGTTGCTTCGGTAAGTAATGGTTTAAATTGACCCCAGCCCAGATCTTGACATTCAGCAGTAACCGCTTCTTTTGACTTGCCAGACATCAACATGTACAGCGTGAGTAAATTGCGACATTCAGGTCTGTCTAGAGCATCAAATGTCAATCCCCGTTCGAGATCGGTTTTACACTTCTTGATTTTCTTCTGAATTAGTTCAGGGCTATCCAAGATATTAATTCTGCTCAGATCAGATGGATCTGATTTGGACATTTTCTTAGTGCCATCAGTGAGACTCATGATTCTCGCCCCATCAACTTGAATTAGCGGTTGAGGTAATTTCAAGACTGGCTGCTTCTTGGCAAATTGATGATTGAATCTGCCTGCAATATCGCGGGTCAATTCTAAGTGTTGTTTTTGATCTTCACCAACTGGGACTTTATCAGCTTGATACAAGAGAATATCCGCAGCCATTAATACTGGATAGTCCAATAAACCAACATTAACATTTTCACCCTGTTTAATTGCTTTTTCCTTAAACTGAATCATATCTTGGAGCCAGTTTAATGGCGTGACACAATTTAACAGCCAAGCTAATTCACTGTGGGCGGGAATGTGCGATTGAATAAAAACACTGGCATGTTCGAGACTAATGCCACAGGCTAAATATAGAGCAGCAATTGTATAACTATTTTCGGCTAAAGTGAGCGGATCGTGAGGAGCGGTAATTGCATGAAGATCGACGACACAGAAATAATTTTCATATTCATGTTGGTGCTCTACCCAATTCCGAATCGAGCCTAAATAATTACCAAGATGTAAATTGCCAGTCGGTTGGATGCCAGATAAAACACGTTTCTTGTTCATAAACAGATAAACCTTCTCGAACTCAGAGCTAGTTCGATTGTCGATTGAAAGGTGTTTCATTATAACAAATACCCGTCAACTTCCCCATCACAATCTTCCGCCATTGCGCTTAATTCAACGGATCTTGGCTGAGATCGCCCGACTGTAATCCCAGGGATTCAATTTGTGCCTGAATGAGCTGGTGGAAACTGTTGTTATTGAAGCGTTTGGCTGCTAAGGCTCCAAATAGTAGGACTTTGCGAGCTGCTTCGGGCTGTCCCAGATGTTGAAGGGCGATTCCTTCGGCATAAAAGCCTGTCTCATCTCGATCGACTAATCGCTCTAACCCGCGAGCTTGCATGGTGCGTGCCTGCTCAAAATCTGCCATTGCATTGGCGACATCCCCCAACTGATGATAGACAATGCCCCGGTGATATCTGGCCGAAACATAGTTAGCTGAAATCTCAATTGTCTTGGTTAAAGTATCGATCGCTTCATGTTTTAAACCAGAAATACTTTCAATCACGCCCATGATGTAGTTAGACCAAAAACAAGCACTGTCGAAAGATTGAATTATCTGACAATCTAGTTTAGCAAGATCATAGTTATTCTGTCTGAAATAAATCCAGCTTCTCTGAATGTAAGCATCTACATGTTTGGGATTAAGACCGATCGTACTACCATAATCTTGTAATGCTAGGTCGATATCACCACGTTCGCCATAGATCAAACCTCGGCGGAAATATGCGCCGATTAGCTGTGGATCTAACTCAATGGCGTGAGTACAATCTTTGAGAGCTTCATCATGACTACCCAATCCACGATAAATTTCTGACCGCTCCTCGTAAGCGATTGCCTGTGGTTTCCGATCGATAGTAATGTTAAAGTCTGTCAATGCACCTGGGAAATCACCAGATTTACGCCGAGTTCGTCCGCGCGCTTGATGAAAGACTGGATGATTTGGTTGCAACTCAATCGCCCGATCTAGATCGACTAATGCCTGTGAGAAATCATCCAATCGTTCGCGACAAATCCCGCGATAATAGTATCCATTTGGATCCTGAGGATGTCGTTTAATATGTCGATCTAAATTCGGCAGCGCAGTTGGATAGTTTTCTGTTTTGACTAGTGCGACTGCATTCAACCAGCTTGCAGAGGCATGATTGGGATCGTGGGCGAGAATTTTTTGGCAATCAACCAAAACTTGGTCGTAGTTTTTGAGGATTTTATTGACTAATGCCCGTTGATAGTAAAAATTGACAGGTGCTGGGTCGCATTCAATTGCCGCTGTCAAGGCTGTAAGGGCACCTGAATAATCTTGAACGTCATAACACACCTGAGCCATTCCGCTATGGGCGACAGCAAGCTGAGGACACCATTCGATCGCAATTTTGTAAGCAGATCGCGCCTGTGCATAATCTTTGAGGGCTAGAGATTTGCGACCGCGCTCACAGTACTGCATGGCTACGCCCTGTCCAGACAGTGAGGGAGCCGCAAGATCGGCCGGAGTGACACTCGGCGCAGTTGTAGGTAATAAATCTGCTAGAGCTGCTGGCGAGATCTGCTCGAATAGAATGGGACGGTTATGCTGTGCGGCCAGTTCTGGAGTAGAGGAGGAAGAATGGGGTTTCGACATGGCCGGAATGCCTCAGAAAAGGATGATTAGCGCGATTGCCATTAAGCAAGTATCAATGTTAGATGCTTCGTCAATACTAGCTAGAAAATTGTGAATTCGGCTCAGTATTTACACGATAGTTTAGATTTTAGATGTACGTTAGATAATTAATTGAGAATTGGGTTATTGGGATGGGGATTTAAACCCCTGCTCTTCTTTAGTTCATACTTAAGGCTTCGATCGTAAACATGATTTGACGATGAAAAACATTGCTTTTGAGTTTTTGAGCTACTACGGCGGCTTGATTCAAAATTGCTCTAGCCGCATCTGGTTGTCCCAGATGATAAAGAGCTAAACCCTCAGCGTATAGTCCAGTTTCATCACGTTTTACCGTACAGTCCAATTGTTGAGCTTGGATTGATTGAGCTAAAGTAAAATCACTAATGGCCTTACTTTCATGCTTGAGATCGTGATGCAGCAGCCCGCGATGATATAGAGCACAGATGAAACTAGGCTCATAATTAATTGCTTTGGTAAAACTAAAAATTGCTTCTTGTTTAGATCCAGACAATGATTGGGCTACTCCTAGTAAATAATTAGCAGGTACAGATTCCCGATCGATCGTTAGTACCTGTTCACAATCAGTCTGAACCGAGGCATATTCGCCATGCCGAAAGTAAATCCAACTTCGTTGAATATAGGCATGGATATCTCGATCGTTAATTTGAATCAGTCGATGATAATCAGCCAATGCAGCATGAAGATTACCAACTTCAGTATTGATAATTCCCCGCTGATAATGAGCGGCTACTAGCTGTGGATCGAGATGAATTGCTTGATTGCACTGGAATAATGCGCGCGGATAATCACCACGACTAATGTAGATATCAGCACGATTACTATAGGCTTGAGCCATCTGTGGATCGAGACTGATTGCTCGATCATAATCTGTCATTGCACCTGTAAAATCACCTAACTGCTGAAGAATTCGCCCACGTCTGCGGTACAACATGGCTAAATTAGCTTCAAATTTGATCGCCAGATTGAGATCTATTAATGCTTCCGATCGATTCCCCAATCGTTCATAACAAATACCCCGATAATAGTGTGCGTGGGCATAGTCAATCCGTAAATTGAGATACTGGCTAAAGTTAAAGATCGCTAGTTGATAATTACCCATCTCAAAATGAGTGCGCGCATTCAACCATCGCGCTGCTAAATCGCTGGGCTGCCGTTCGAGGATAAATTTGCAATCGGAGAGAATGCGTGGATGATCGCCTAGCTTCTTATTAACTAATGCACGGCATTGATAAAAGTCGATATTGTCGCGATCTCTTTGAATTGCTCGATTGCAACAGACTAAAGCTGCTGCATAGTCTTTTTGGTGATAATAAATTTGCGCCAAGCCCCCATCCGCAATTGCTAAGGTTGGGTTGATTTTGAGGGCAGTTTGATAATCAGTTTCAGCCTGTCGATAACCCTTTAGCCCAATTAATGATTTACCTCTAGCACAATAAGCTAGGTCAAAATTAGGATTGAGGGCAATCGCTTGAGTATAGTATTCGATTGCCTGCTGATGCTCACTCCTAAATGCAAAGTCGTCACCCTGCTGACACATTTTTTGAACTTGGGCATTGATTTCACTCTTGGGTAAATCTAGCTGTGATGGGAGTGTCGAATTATTTTGGGCAGGATACGACATAAAAAGTGTA
>JANNBD010000301.1:0-3210 GCA_031385105.1 Chamaesiphon sp. OTE_78_metabat_374 | reverse complement strand
CCCTTCTTGCTATTTGCCTTCGTCACAACTCTACTCAATCATATTGAATTCGTGCCACTAGAAGTAAACGAAACTACTAGCAGCAGCACCAATAAGCATAAAGTCCACCAGGTTGAACCCGCGACGGTATAAGGTCTGAGGAAAATCTCCTTGATGTTGGATCCTCAAGGTACGGGCAATTATCAATTGCTCGTACCTTAAATTGTGTGTCTAATTTGGTGCCAGCGTCTATCTAAGCCGGATATTCATGTTGAACAAAAGGAATACTGGTAATCTCTCCCTCGATATCACCCACCATTACCTGTAAGCCTACTCCACCAGCTCTCGATCGAATATAGCCCAATCCTAATCCGTCCCCATCAATCTCACTGTAACTAGTCAAAACCCCCACTTTTTCCCCATCCAGGGTAATCACCGTACCCACAGCTACAGCTCCAGCTAACTTAACGCCCCATAGGTATTGCTTGACACCCTTATAAGTGTTCAGTCGCGCGATCGTTTCTTGCCCGATATAGCAGCCCTTACTAAACGAAATTGTCTGCCATAAACCCACTTCCAAGGGGTTGTAATCTTCTGTTAACTCTGCATCAGGCTTGGGTCTACCTTGAATGATTCGCAGGCATTCCCAGGCATCCTCGCCCAAAGTCACAGCACCTAAATTAATTAGGCTTTGCTGTAGTGCTGCTGATTGCGATCGATTCTCCTCTGGGGAGGCTCCGCCAACAACTAGTAAGCGATAGCCAGGTAAACCCAATTCAGTTCCAACGGCGATCCGAACTTCAATTCCGGCGATGTGACATAGCTGATGACCAGATTGAGCCATTTCGCTCAAATTGACGCAACCCCATCGCTCCAATATTCCAGCACTTGCTGCACCCATGAGAGTAAAGCTAGCCACGCGCTCAGTGACATCTTTCAACGTCACTCGATCTGCAAAAAAGATATACCGATCGAGCCAATTAAATAAAAATTCCCGACGATTGGGCGATACGATTAGTAATACCTCATCATCCAAAATTACACCTGTAGCTAGATCGATCGTTCGCGCTGTCGAAGTCACAAATACCGTATCAACAACTTCTCCTGGCTGACGTTTCTCAAAATCTGCGGTGCTTTGATTGTGCAGGAAACGTAATCGATCTCGATCGCCAACTAGAATTTTCCCCCAATCGGAACTGTCATAGATGACTGCACCCGTTTTGAGTGCCTGTAGAGTTGTTTGTAAACTATTCAAATTAATATTTCCCTATCTATTCCGATGGCAAGTTTTCAAATACGCGAGCAATTACGTCTTTTGCCTTCTGATCTAACCGAGTCCAATCAGGAGTCTGCGCCTCCATGTCGATCAAACTAGCGTCCACTTCTACCACTTGGCTACCGATCTCGCTGTGACTGCCATGATAATTGATAAAACAGACCTGATAGCACAAGTCCCAGATATCAAATTTTAATAATCCATGCGGTGATTTCAGACAAAGATAATTAGTCGGATGAGGTGCTGTCACCTCTTCATAACTCACATTCCAGGTCGAAATCTCCGACTGCTGCCGGATTCGATCGATAATCCGGATATATATTGGCTGCATCAAGAACTCCGCTTGCTGCCAAGCCAATTCAGTCGCAAATTTAGGCTGCATCACTAGACCTCCCGATCTTCCTCACAGAACAATTAAAGCAAAAACCAGATGATTGGGAAACAAAAGGAAAAAAATATTCACTATGGGGAAGCTGGTATGGATACATCGGATTTAGACTGCTATTTTCCTAGATATTAACTGCTCATCTTCTGAACTTGATCGATCGCCCAATTGGGACAACCACGCTGAATCTTGGTGACTTTGCGATTTATTTCGTGACCTTGAGCATTTTTCAATACTTCAGTGCGAATGATTGGATCGCCTTCTTGGAGATAGGTGGTGAGGACATTCATCGCTTTGAGTTTAAGTGCTGCTTGACGTTGCGCGATGGAGAGTGGTGGCTGGACTGTAGTTGATTTTGAAGCTGGTTCCTTAGAACTTACCACTGGTAGCACAGGCACAGCCGGAGTCGGATCTAGATTAGGTGTTACAGGTGATTTTGTCGAAAATTGTGTTGGCTTGGGTGAGGGTGGAGGAACATTATCGAGGATATTATGACCGCTCAATAATTCATCAATATGATAAATTCCTTCAATTCGATCGATATCTTCAGCATCTTCAGTATTAAAGGTGCTGAGATAGGCTTCTAAGTCGATATACTCTTCTTGTTCTGGCACCTGATTGATCGAGCCTGCCTGAGTCGGGTTACTGCCGTAGCTCAAATTAGCGGTAGTTGATAAAAATCGATCGGGACTACTGTAATTGTCTGTTTCCTGAATTGTATCTTCTTCGGATCCCAGTGGTGGTGTCTGCTCGGCTGAATCAATCCAGACAATATACTCGGCTGCTTCGATCGAGAGTTCACCTCTAGCTGTGAGCAGAATGAAACTACCCTGTTTAGGTTGCAAATCTTTAACTGGATACCAGTTACCTTTATTGAAAATTAGCAGGTCGATTGGTGCATTAGCAACATTAAGTTGATACCGTTTACTGTGCCACCAAGTCCGCCAGAGTTGCATGACATCGGTATAGTTTAGACTGTATCCATCGGGTACTTGATAGTAATGATATTCAGCAAATTCTGGGTGAGATGATTTTTGTCTGGCAATAAACTTAGCTTCCAATAATGCCTGAATCAGAATTTGTTTGTCAGTATATTTGTTACTAATTAGAACTTTTCGCTGCCATTTATTTACCTGCTTACTAATACCAATCAACTGGGCATTGTTATTGCTCAACCGGATTGATGTTTCTGTATACTCCAGCTTTAATTTGCCACTAGAAACAGCCTGCTTTTGGCCTTGGACAAAATATTTAATTATTTCTGATTCTTTAACCATCGGATTGAGAGATCTACTACCCAGCGGATCGGTTATGCCCGAAGTCAAGCTAGTACCAATGCTACCGGATGTATAATTTGTGTCTGCCATAGAATCGTACTAGCCTAGATTTAGCTATTGTAGAGTTTTTTTAGTACAAGCTTGACTACGGCTTGGTAGTAGCTACGATTTTGATGTAACAATTCATACTTGTCCGTTTATTTTAGCTAGCCGACTTTGCAATCTGGCAGTGGGTTCGGAGATTTTGAGCCGTTTGACTGAGCAGAAATGTGCAAGTGAGTTCGGATTTTACT
>JANNBD010000280.1:0-3623 GCA_031385105.1 Chamaesiphon sp. OTE_78_metabat_374 | reverse complement strand
TATTTTGGGGTGAGAATTTGAGGGCGTTACCTAGTAGATTTGTCAGAGTTTGGACGATGCGATCTGGTGCTACCCAAATCTGGATTGGCGGACAATCGATCGCTAGATCTACTCCCGCAGCAGCGGCACTGCCGATCATCGCACTCATCGCTTGTTGAATCAGGATTGGAGCATCACACCATTCTGGTGCGATTGCATCAGCGTCGGCATCTAATTTATCCAGATCGAGGATATTATTCACCATCCGCACTAGCCGCTCGGTTTCCATCGACGCAATCTCGATCATCTGCTTCATTTGTTCTGGCTCGTCATCCATCAAACCCATTGCTAATAACCCCAGCGATCCCTGCATCGAAGTTAGTGGCGTGCGGAGTTCATGACTGACAATCCCAATAAATTCATCTTTGAGTTTTTCCACTGATTGACGCTGTTTTAATTCAGTATTGAGCAGTTGCAAAGTCATTTCTGCCTGTTTCCGCTGCGTCAATTCTTGCTGCGCTTGGGTAAACAAATCTGATTGTTGAATCGCAATACTCACCTGACTAGCGAGCTGCTTGACTAGATCGATCTCCGAAACTTGCCACTGACGCGGAGCCGAGCAGTGATGGGCAATCAACAAGCCCCAGAGTTCATCCCCAGTAAAAATCGGCACCACCAAATTTGCCATGACTTGGACATTTTCCAAAAATTGCAGATGCAAATCGTCAATTTCACCGTTATAAATATCAGAGTTGGCGATCACAAAGCCTTGCTGAAAGTCCTTAACCGAGGCTTCACTACAAGGATTGTAGATCTGTTCTGTATCCAGAATCTCTTCCCAGTCAGCACTTACTGATTCCACAATTACAGTGCCACTGCCATCAGGTGCAAATTTATAGACAATTACCCGTTCAATTTGGAGAAATTGTCGAACTTCCTCCACTGTAGTTTGGAGAATTTCTGGTAGATCGAGGGATCGGCGAATCCGCACTGTCATATCCAGTACTAGTCGCTGTTGGTCCAATTGGGTTTGTAACAGTTGTTGAGCTTGATGCCGTTTATCAATATTTACGACTGTGCCGATAGTGCGGATTGGCTCTTGGGCATTATTTAGATATGCTTCGCCTCTAGTCTCGATCCAATGAACACTGCCATCAGCCCAAATAATCCGAAACTGATGACACAGGCTAGTGTGGTTTTCGATCGATTGGATCACCGCTTGATGAACATTCGCTCGATCGTCGGGATGAATACAGCGATCAAATGCTTCATAACTACCATCAAAACTACCAGGCTCTAAATCAAACAATTCCTCATGTTCGCGGTTCCATTGCACCTTGCCAGTCAGCAGATTCCAATCCCAAATTCCCATCTGAGCAGAAGCTAATGCCAGTCGCAACTGTTCTTCATGCTGATTTAGAGCCTTGATGTGCTGACTATTTTCCAGCTTGAGTGCGGCGACTTGGCGTAGCAGCTCACCCTGTTTAATTGCATTGTGAAGGGACAGTCGCAAATTTTCAGTAGTTATTTCTGACTTACTTAGATACTGCTGGGCACCAGATTCGATCGCTTGCGCTTCCAAATCCTCTTGCTCATACTGCGTCAGCAACACCACTGGCAAATCTGGCTTCTTAATTTGCTGCTGTAAAGCGTGCAAAAATTCCAGCCCGTTCATATCTGGCAGTAAATAATCTAGTAAGATTGCATCAGGCTTAGCGATCCGGTACTGTTTCAGCCCTTCTGCGCCCGTTCCTGTTTCGAGGATTTTATAAATGTAGCGGTTATCTTGACTCAGATAGTCACACAGCAGTTTGCGGTACGACAAAGAGTCCTCCACAATCAAAATAGTCCGAGATCTCTCACTAGTAGAACCTTTCCCCTGATGTATCGTATCCATTTGTCGATCGCCCTAGCCCAATTCTGGCATTTTTGTCCTGAAAGTCAGTAGATTAGAAGTGCTACTAAGTATATGATTCCCAACTTTTAACCTCTAACCTCTAACTTCAAATGATTCAGATCCACACATCACCATTACAGGCACAACAGTGGCTGGATCGCTATCGAGGCAAACTACCTGTCTTTGCATGCGTGCTAGGTTTTTCCGATACTTGTCTGATCCCAGGCATTTCCGCCGCAGGCAAAACACCTGAAGATCGGCAGTACACAGCGATCGCCGATGCCGAATTTCTAGCGCGTGGTGTCCAACCTCATCCCGATTATCCCTTACCACCACTGATCGCAGGTGCTTCTCCCGTCTATATTTCCCGCGCGATCGTTGCTGCTTTAGATCTGCCCTCATATATCTTCAATGCTGGCTTACCGATCGCCCCAACTGTGCCCCATATTGATCTAGAAGGGTCGCCAGCAGCTTGCTTGACGACAGGTGCCGCCTTACCACTAGCGATCGTTGAACAGCTCTATCACCAAGGTTTAAGCTGGGGCGAAAAATTAGCCGCACTCCATCCCGACAGCTATCTTGTCATCGGTGAATGTGTCGTCGGCGGCACAACGACAGCATTGAGTCTACTTACAGGCTTGGGCATCGATGCCCTGGGCAAAGTCAACAGCAGTCACCCAGTTTGCAATCATCACCAAAAAGCCGAAATCGTTGCTCAGGGACTATCCTACCTAAATAAACTCCATACTTCACCATCTCCCTTTGAATTAGTAGCAACCATTGGCGATCCAATGCAAATTGTCGTGGCAGGGATGGCGATCGCTGTCAGTCAATCTACAGGTGTCCTACTTGCAGGCGGAACGCAGATGTTAGCTGTCGCGACTCTAATTGAAGCAATTGCTGCTAATCAAAATCTTACAATTAACACGGCTCAAATCATTGTTGGCACCACTGCCTGGGTTGTTAGCGATCAATCTGGCGACACTATCGCCCTCGCCCAATTAATTCCCCACATTCCCTTAATTTCTACTAGGCTCAGTTTTGCTAATTCTAAATACCCCCAACTCCAAGTCTACGAACAAGGTTTCGTCAAGGAAGGAGTTGGTGCAGGCGGCTTGGCAATTGCAGCTAATTTGTACCAAGACTGGGGACAGGTAGAAATGCTTGACTCGATCGAGCAACTATTAAATCAAGCGAAAGTCCTCGACTCATTGCGCTAGACTTAAGAACCCTGTAAGAATATTCTGGTCTGAAAACCACAGCTACAGAGAGTTAAGTCGCATTAATGACTGAGCTAAATGTTCAGGAAATAACGGTAGATCTTTCCCAAAAAAATAAAAGTTGAAAAAGGGGTTGACAAACTCAAAGCAAAAGAGGATACTAGTAAAGCGGTGAAGAGAAACAGCGAAGCGGAAGTGACGAGAGTCGCTCCTAGAGCCAACTACTCTCATCTTGAACCTAGACAATTATATAGTTTGAAAGCCTATACAACCTCGTTAGATTCGTTAAAACGATTATAACAGGTCAATCCTTTCGAGGAAAGACCAAGACGATGTATTAAGTCTATAAGATATACAAATCGAGCCAATTCTAAATGGCTCTCTATTATTATGGAGAGTTTGATCCTGGCTCAGGATGAACGCTGGCGGTATGCCTAACACATGCAAGTCGAACGGGTCCTTCGGGACTAGTGGCGGACGGGTGAGTAACGCGTGAGAATCTGCCTTCAGGATGGGGACAACAGTTG
>JANNBD010000160.1:0-3358 GCA_031385105.1 Chamaesiphon sp. OTE_78_metabat_374 | reverse complement strand
CCTTGTAGCCATAATGAGGCTGTGCGGCCTGGATGGAGCTGGAGATTCGATCGATCTGCTTGATACTCTACAGGTAATTTAAGACTGTGACAGACGCTTTCTAGTATCCCCTTGGCTTCATACCAGGTCAGGGGTTGGGGCTTACCGCCAGTAGTCCACCGCCCGACCCCAGGATCGCCACCGAGGATGCCCGCGACGACATCAGTTTCGGTTAGTCCAGTCTCATTCCGCCCAAAAACTTTGCTGATTTCAAAGCCCTGAAGTGGGCCATTTCCTTGAGCAAGATTGGTCTGGAAACTTTGAATCAAACCAGAGATTAATTCCGATCTCAAGGTCGAATATTCGGTGAACATCGGGTTGACGATTTCTACCTGGGAGCCATTATTTAGCTTCTCAATTGCGTAGGAATATTGAACGACTTCATTCAAACCAACTGCTCGAAAAGCAGCTCGAACTTGGCGCAATAGTTCTTCATCCAGTGAGAGAAAACCTGCTGCTGATTCTGATGGGAGTGTATCCATGAATCGATCGTAACCATACAGTCTGGCAACTTCTTCAATTAGGTCAATTTCCCGTTCCAGATCGCGATAACGATAGGGTGGGACAATTACCGCCCAGACAGTTTCTTCGGCATCACCCTCGGTGACTGACAACTTACACCCTAATGCTGTAAGAGTCCGCTCGACATCTTCAGGCATAATTTCCCCAGGTTCACCATCATCATCGATCGGCCCTAAGATGTGATTCAATCGTTCCAATCGGAGATTAATTGATCGAGGTTGGAGGGTCAGATCTGGACGATGATCGTTAATATCCTGACAGACGATCTTACCACCAGCCAGTTGGATAATTAGTTCGATCGCCCGATGCGCCGCAGTTTCTAGCTCTGCTAAGTTTACACCCCGCTCATACCGCGTCGATGCTTCCGATCGGATTCCGCCTTGACTCCGCGCTGATTTCCGTACTGCAACTGAGTCGAATATTGCCGATTCTAGGACGATGTTTTGAGTGCCTTCAGATACCTCGGTATTTTCGCCACCCATGACACCTGCCAGGGCGACAGGGGTATTGTTAGCGGTGATTAGGAGATTTAGAGCCTGCAACTGACGTTCTTGCCCATCTAGGGTCTTCAGGCTCTCACCTTGCTTCTCGGCATAGCGCACGCCCATTTGAATTGTTTGACTCCCACCCACCGCCTGCAATTTATCGGCATCAAAAGCGTGTAAAGGTTGTCCCCATTCCAACAGGATGTAATTAGTCACATCCACCACGTTATTAATCGGGCGAATTCCGGCAGCTTGAAGCCGACGCTGGAGCCATTCGGGAGAGGGGGCAATTTGGACACCTTGAATCAGTGTCGCCGCATAAATTGCACATGCTGAAGGTTCGCTGACTTTAACGCTTAATTGCGGTTGGAGCATAATCGCGGACTGATCGACGGTGGGTAATTTTAATCCTCCCCCAGTTAACGCGGCGACTTCTCGCGCAATTCCCACCATGCTCAGAGCATCAGCGCGATTCGCCGTCGAAGATAGATCGAGGATGACATCATCCAATCCTAATAGCGATCGAACATCAGTGCCGATCGCTGGTGTATTCGGATCTTCGGCTTCACCAAAGATATGAATCCCTGGTGAATCCTTGCTCAGTCCCACTTCTGAGAGCGAACAAATCATCCCTTCGGATTTTTCACCGCGCAGTTTGGCGGGCTTGATTTTGAGATCGATTTTAGGTAGATAGGTACCTACTGTCGCCACCGCTACATGAATTCCCGCTCGGACATTCGCAGCACCACAGACGATTTGCAATGGCTCCTCACTGCCAACATCCACCGTACAGACGCTTAATTTATCAGCATTGGGATGTTGAATCCGGGTGAGTACTCGCCCGACAACCACACCATCAGCCCAGGTACTGCGATCCTCGATCGACTCCACCTCAAAGCCAGCCAGTGTCAGGGTTTTTGCTAATTCTTCCGGTTCTAGCTGACAGTCTACGAGTTCTTTTAACCAATTTAGAGCAATATACATTTAATTTAATTGATAATTGATAGATCTGTAGGTTGGGTTGAAGAATGAAACCCAACACACTTAACTTCTCCGCGAAACAAGGGTTACGCTTATTTGTTGTTATGTAGAATCCCAGCATAACAAAAGCCCTGCCTTCAAACAATTTGAAAACAGGGCTTCTCTAACCTAATGTAACCCAAGTTGCTACCTATGACTCCAGCGGTTAAAACCGCTGCTCATGATACGAAGTCCGCCTACGCGGACTCAATTTATCAGTCCGCGTAGGCGGACTTTGCAACATTAGCCACGATTTCAATCGTAGGCGTTTCCATAGGTAATAACTTGGGTTAATTACTAGCCGACGCTAACAATGATTTTAGGAGCTGGGTATACGCCTTTAGCGTACTTAACAGCAAACTCATCCAAGGATGCAGTTTTGATTTTGCTAGCATTACCAGCAGCCCAGAAAGCTGTGTAGCGTACTGCACATACTTTCTGCATGTATTTGATCGATGGTTTCAGGAAGTGGCGCGGATCGAATTCTTCAGGCTTGCTGAAGAGAGCTTCGCGGACTGCTGCGGTGATGGCGAGGCGGTTGTCGGTGTCGATGTTGACTTTACGCACACCACATTTGATCCCTTTTTGAATTTCTTCTAGAGGTACACCATAAGTTTCAGGGATTTTACCACCGAACTTGTTGATGATTGCTAGTAAATCTTCTGGTACAGAAGAAGAACCGTGCATGACTAAGTGGGTGTTGGGGAGGCGGTTGTGAATTTCTTCAATCCGGCTGATGGCTAAGATTTCACCAGTTGGTTTGCGGGTAAATTTATAGGCTCCGTGGCTGGTACCGATCGCAACTGCTAGTGCGTCTACACCAGTTTCTTCAACGAATTGTACTGCTTCGTCGGGGTCGGTGAGCAGTTGATCGTGGGATAGAGCACCTTCAAAACCGTGTCCGTCTTCAGCTTCGCCCATACCTGTTTCGAGTGAGCCTAAGCAGCCTAGCTCGCCTTCTACGCTAACGCCGATCGCGTGAGCGACTTCTACTACCCGACGAGTCACATCGACGTTATACTCAAAGCTGGCTGGAGTTTTAGCATCAGCTTCCAAGGAGCCATCCATCATGACGCTGGTGAAACCTTGCTTCATTGCTGAGTAGCAAGTTGCCGCACTGTTACCATGATCTTGGTGCATGGAGATGGGAATATTTGGATATGTTTCCACAGCCGCTAAGATCAGGTGGCGGAGGAATGCTTCACCAGCGTAGCTACGTGCGCCACGGGAAGCTTGCAAGATTACGGGGCTGTCAGTTTCTTGAGCAGCCTGCATGATTGCTTGGATCTGCT
>JANNBD010000124.1:0-8215 GCA_031385105.1 Chamaesiphon sp. OTE_78_metabat_374 | reverse complement strand
GCGGGACGGACACCCAATCTCGAAAGTCTAAATTTAAGTCAAGCTAGCGTTGATTTCGACGAGACAGGCGTGAAAGTAAATGACCACCTTCAGACAACTAACCCGAAAATTTACGCCGCTGGCGATGTCTGTATGAAGTGGCAGTTTACCCATGCTGCCGATGCTGCGGCGCGGATTGTGATCAAAAATACGCTGTTTTCACCATTTGGGCTGGGTAAAAGTAAATTGAGTAGTCTAGTGATGCCGTGGGTGACTTATACAGACCCAGAAATCGCCCATGTCGGATTATCTGAAGATGATGCTCAACAACAGGGACTACAGTTTGGTATTATTAAGATAGAGATGTCCGGTGTCGATCGAGCGATAACTGATGGTGAAACTGCTGGATTCCTGAAAATTATTCATCGTTTAGGCAGTGACGAGATTCTCGGCGCAACAATTGTCGCTAGTCACGCAGGGGAAATAATCTCCGAACTAACTACGGCAATGGTCAATAAAATCGGACTGAGTAAACTCAGCAGCGTGATTCATCCCTATCCCACTCAAGCTGATTGCATCAAAAAAGCTGCCGATGCGTATCGCCGCACCTTGCTCACACCCCGCACGAAAAAACTGCTGGGATTGCTCACTAAATTGTCCTGAGACTATTTTTTAGATCGGTAGCCTAGTCTAATATTTGATAAATATTTGTTACGGACGACACGGAACATCCCCATAATTCAGCAGTGGCTATTTTTTTAGTATTATTAGACACAGAATATCCGATCTAAAATCGGTACTTTGCATATTATCCCCCTATTCTCTACCCTCTACCTGACGTTCTATTCCGATCCTCTACCCTCTACCCCCTCTCCCATGACTGAAACAACTAAAACACTTTGCCCTTACTGTGGTGTTGGCTGTGGATTAGAAGCTTCGCCCCCCGCGCAGCCAGGGAAATCGATTAATCGAGATAGTAGTGGGACACCGATTTGGAAGGTGATGGGCGATAGATCACATCCATCGAGTCAAGGGATGGTGTGCGTGAAAGGGGCAACAATCAGTGAATCGCTGTATAAAGATCGTTTATCCTATCCGATGGTGCGGAATAGTTTAACCGAGCCATTTAAAAGAGCGACGTGGGAAGAAGCTTATACTCTGATTGTCGATCGAATTAAGACTGTCCTGCATACTCACGGTGCCGAAGGGATCTGCATGTATGGTTCGGGGCAATTTCAAACTGAGGATTATTACACCGCTCAAAAGCTGTTGAAAGGCTGCTTGGGGACGAATAACTTTGATGCTAATTCTAGACTGTGTATGTCTTCGGCGGTATCTGGCTACATCCAGAGTTTTGGCGCAGATGGGCCGCCCTGTTGCTATGATGACATCGAAAAAACCGACTTTGCTTTTCTAATTGGGACAAATACCGCCGAATGTCATCCAATCATCTTCAATCGACTCAGAAAATATCATAAGCAACACGATCGAGTCAAGATCGTTGTCGTCGATCCGCGTCGCACCGCTACGGCGGAAGCCGCAGACATCCATCTAGCAATTAAGTCAGGCACTGATATTGACTTGCTCAATGGGATTGCTTATTTATTACTACGGGCGGGGAAAGTAGACCAACAATTTATCGAATCCTGTACCAGCAACTTCGCCGCCTTCGCAGAGGTGATCCAACATTATCCCCCCGACGTAGTTGCGGCAAAGTGTGGCATTTCCCAAGCCGATCTCGAACAAACCGCAAAATGGTGGGGCGCGTCCAAAAATGTCCTCTCATTTTGGTCGATGGGAGTTAACCAATCTAGTGAAGGTACTGCCAAAGTTCGCCATATTATCAATCTCCATCTGATGACCAGACAGATTGGTAGACCTGGCGCGGGGCCATTTTCCCTAACTGGACAGCCCAATGCGATGGGCGGAAGGGAAGCTGGCGGACTCGCCCACATTCTCCCCGGCTACCGCCTCGTCAAAAATCCCGCTCACCGCGCCGAAATCGAGCAGCTCTGGAATTTACCTCCAGGTCGAATCTCTGCTGAAACAGGGAAAACTGCCTGGGAAATGATCACTGGGATGGAAACTGATTCGATCGGTTTACTATGGGTAGTAGCAACCAATCCAGCGGTAAGTATGCCCGATATCCTCCGCACGAAAGCCGCCCTGCTCAAGTCCCCATTTACGATCCATCAGGATGCTTACTATCCAACCGAAACCGCTAAGTACGCCCACGTCCTCCTCCCTGCTGCCCAGTGGAGCGAAAAAACGGGCGTGATGACCAATTCCGAGCGGACAGTCACCCTGTGCCCAGCCTTTAGAAGTCCCCCAGGTCAAGCCAAAGCTGATTGGGAAGTCTTTGCTGAAGTGGGGCGGAGACTAGGCTTCACTGAAGAATTTTGGTTCAAAACTAGTGCTGATGTCTACGCTGAATTTGCCAAACTTAGCGCGGGTCGTCCCTGCGATGTGACTGGACTCAGCCATCAATATCTCAAAGAGAATGGCCCGATTCAGTGGCCCCATCCTACAGGTTGCAAAACCAAGTACGGCAAACGACTCTACACCGACCTCCAATTTCATCATCCCGACAAACGCGCCAAATTCGCCGCCTGCCACTCCAAAGGACTCGCCGAGCCAGCAGACCCAGATTACCCATTTGTATTGACTACAGGGCGTTTATACGGTCACTGGCACACAATGACTCGGACTGGACGCATCCCCAAATTGCAACAGATGCACCCCGACCCCTTCCTGGAAATTCATCCCAAGGATGCGATGAAATTAAATATTGAAAACGGTGAAATGGTCGAAATTCGATCGAGACGTGGTACAGGAAGATTTCCCGCCTTAGTCACACTCGCCATCAATCGCGGCACGGTATTTGTGCCGATGCACTGGGGCGAACTCTGGGCAAAAGATGCCGAAGCAAATCTGTTTACCCACGATGCCGCCTGTCCCGACTCGCTCCAGCCAGAACTCAAGGCTTGTGCAGTGCAGTTAATCGCGGTGAAATCGATCATCACCACATCCTCAATTCCTTTTGGGGTGCCAATGAAAGTGTCGAGCAGATTAGGTGTTTATGGGTAATCGATACCATCAAATGTTTTTAGATCATGGGGTTTCTAACCCCATGATCTAAAAAGTCGGGTTTCTGCATGGATCTGTAGGTTGGGTTAATTGACATGCAACCCAACAATCTTCACCAGATGTCTGCGTGTGTTGGGTTTCCTCCGTCTGCTTGGTGCGCTGTCTTGTCTCACCTTTTTTGACGGGGAACCCGTCCAAAGGTGAGCCGCTGTCTTGTCGTTTTCTTATTCGGGGGGAACCCCCGTTGGCGGAGCCTCTCCCCCAGGAGAATAAAAACGCCGCTAAACCGTCTCCAGGGGAGACGCTACGCGTTGGCGTTGGCGATAGCCTGCCGTTAGGCACAGCCTGCGCTCTGCGCTTACGGGGAACCCGACGTTGGCGGTAGCGGAGCGTTTGCCCTGCAATAGCCTCTCCGTCAGGAGTTACGCGCATCCGCAACCCAACCTACAAAATCTGGATAAATTACGGCAAATTAAACTTACCCAGAGTCAACCAACCAGATAAATCTGCATCTTGAGATTTATTAGCAAACCGAATCGGTTTTCCCTTGGGCAGCCGATTGGGTGCCCGCATTACAAGCTGATAATCACCAGCCGCCAATCCATTTAGATCCAAAAGATCGTTCCACTGTCGGGCTGAATCATTTGGCAATAGCCCTGTCAGCTTGCCTGTACCCGCAAACTTTTTCTGCAATTTCCCGCCAACAACTGCACCGAACTCGATCGGCCAATCATAGTAAAATGGGGCCACACCACGATTAACTAATTCGACCTTTACAGGCAATTTACCTGCTGTCACTTTGTCGATTTGGACTGCGGGAACGTGGAATTCATAACCCATGCGGCGGACTTCAGAGGACGCTCGATCGATCCGCCCACTATCCTGCTTCTGCTTAAACATTCCACTATCCATCACCCAAGAGGCGTGGGTAGCCTCCACAGACTTGCGAAAGCTCTGGATTTCCGGTTTACTCGGTTGGGGATCGAATACTTCACCCCAAGCTTCAGGGCGGATTTCGCCCCCAATGGGAGCAGTTTTCCATTTTGATTCTGCTGAGGCACCAGCCGCCTTTAGCGATGGCATGTAGAACCAGCCTTTGTCTTTTTTGCCTGTGTCCAGCGTCGCCCAAGCGAACGAGTCATCGTGATAACCAAATTTAAGTTGAGCATTAGCCGCATTTTTGTCATCATTCCCACCGACTGGATATCGCAGCAGTACTGGTGTCACCCTAAACGCGGCTGCATAGGCATCTAGCACTTCTTTTTGAACTTGCTTACTGGCAAAAAGTTCATCACGGGGATCTGTATGCCATTCCCCCCAGCTACCCAGTAATCCAGCCGTGACAAATCCGATGCGCGGGTCTCCATCGTATTTTTTACCAAACGCAAGGATAAAAGCATTCAGAGATCGTCGGAGGTTCTTGTCTTCATAGTTAGGCGTTTCTGCCTGAGATGGTGGCTTCAATGAGCTATTGGCATTTGGGTACTTGGTGATTTTTAGCCCATCTTTGACTAAGAATTTGGGTATACCAGTTTTTTCATCTGGGTACTCCAGGTAGATCCGAAACACCGCTTGATGTCCGCGACTAGAGATATCATTAAGCATTTTTTCGAGTGGTTGCCAGTCAAACTGGTTATAGCCTTTTACCAGTGCTGAATAAGAGAGATAGTTAAATTCCATTGAATGGGGAAACATCGATCTGTTGTCGCCCTGATAAGGTACTAATCCTTTGAGCGGGTTATCTACTGGGGCTGGAGCATATTCGAGGGTTTTGCGAATATCGTTAGATTGACTAGTGGGGCTAGGTTGACTCGTAGAGTCAGGTTTAGTAGCCGGACTAGGTAAAGTTGGCGGATTATTATTTTCACTTTCATTCTCACCATCTTTATCGCCGCAACCAACCATTCCTACTGCCAGAAATATCATCAACACACTCTTCAACCACAACCGCAACATTGACTATCCTCTCGCTAAACCTTTGCTATTTATCGATCTTACTACGCAATTTACTCGGTATAAAATTTAGCAGGCCACTTGTCCCCAAATCATCACCCCAATCCACAGCAGGTGTGAGCGTCAAGAGCAATAGCCTCTCGCTTGGAGAATCAAACATCCCGCAAATTTTTAGACGATAATAGATCGTAGCCATTACCTGTGCTCAATTCAATCATTTATCGATCGTCACATGCTCAGTCAATTATTCGATCTTGCCAATCTATTCGTCTTGCCGTTCTGGTTATTGATGATTGTCTTGCCAAAATGGGAAATCACTCGCAAAATAATTACCTCGCCATTGCCTTTTGCCAGCCTCGCGGGATTGTATATTTACCTGCTGGTTGTCGCTGTCGATCCAGAATCAGCCCAAGCTCTTGCCAATCCTAAACTGGCTGATATTGCTCGCTTTTTTGCCAATGAGGGAGCTGCGGCTGTTGGTTGGGTGCATTTCTTGGTAATGGATTTATTTGTCGGGCGATACATTTATTTAGAGGGACAAACTAAGGGAATTATTACTATTCATTCTTTGATTCTGGGTCTATTCTTTGGCCCAATTGGTTTATTATCTCATCTGATTACTAGCACCATTACTGACCGATTCAAACAATCTCCACCTGATTTAGAACTTAGTTAACAGAGAGCCGTTGTTTAAATCCCCATTTTAAGAACCCAATTCTCAATTAATTTAAATGGATGTCTACTCAATTCTTCAACAGACAAAACGTCAGCGAGTTAGTGATGGCAAAATAGTCCCGATGCTGGATGATTGCGATCGCACTAACAAGCTGCTGATGATTATCTGCCCCCAATTAGGAGATTTCGATAGTCTTGAGTATGCTTGGTGGCTTCACCGCGAACAACAGCAGCTCAAAGCTAATGGTTTGACAGTGCGAATGGTCGGGATTGGCAACAGGTCCTCTGGTCAAAAATTCTGTGAGTTTACTAAATTTCCAGCAGAATGGTTATTCGTCGATGAACGAGCAGAGTTGCACTCACAGCTAAAATTTTATCCAGGTTTGTCAGTCAAGATCCCGCGCTTTTCAGCAGCTCAAAATGCTTGGGTGAATCTGATCTTAATGTGTGCAGGTATTGGTAGTCCTGGCACTTTAGCAGAGGTTTTTCGTGGCTACAAAGGCGATCGATCCGCACCTCAATTAATAGCAGCCAAGGAGGTTGTCAACGCAAAACCATTACCGCCAATTGCTGGATCATTCTTTGATGTAGCTGGTGGCAGTGGTTTTCAAAGACCATTTGAACTGGCAACATTGAGGCTGCGAAATATGGCAGAAGTCCTGGGTAATTGGGCTACTTATGTACCCGATCCTACTTACCTAACTCAACGAGGCGGTACCTTTTTATTTGATGCTGACGGTACATTACTGTACGAGCATCGCGATCGAGGTATCCTTGGTTTCGCTGCGAATATGAGTCAGCCACTCTCTTTTTTAGAAGTTAGTGCTAACCGTAGATCTTAGGGTACCCATGAAGCGGCGTTTTTATGCGGGGGTTCCCCCCGCATAAAAAAACGACAAGACAGGGCACCCCTACAGGTTAATTGTGTAGGGGTGCCTTCTACGGTTAGCACTAGTCTTTTCAAACTGGTGCAATACGTGAGTTAACTTATTATTGCTTCCCACACCCCTAATTTACTTCACCGGAGCCGGAACAACTGGAACGACAGGCACAACTGGCGTAGCTGTGGAGGGCGAACCAATTAGATTTACTTCTAGGCGATAGTTGCTACTCGCTGCACCAGCGAGTGGGACAACTTCGATCCGATACTCGCCAGCGGTGGAGATCACACCCTGCCAATTGACAGTACCTTTGGCGACAGTATCTACACCTGTGGGGCTAGTGGCGATGATATTCATGGTTGCCCCTGCTGGAATACCGATTAGAGTTGTTTTGAGCTGTTGCCCAGCCGTAGGATTCAATCTGAAAGCGACTGGCTGTGGAGAATTTAGCACACCTTCTTTGATTGTGGGTTTGTCTACTTCTACCAGTAGTGTTTCGGCAACACTAGATGATGGTGGTGGAGTTGTAGCCGCTGGAGTTGTAGCGGGATTTAGGGCTGGATCTACAGGTGTCACTGGTGGTAACGTCTGACTGGGAGGAGTTGTCGCAACTTCTGGGCTAGGGGTAGTTGTTGAAACAGCAGGTGGTTGAGGCTTTGTCCCCTTGCTTGGGCTAGTCATTGATTTACTGACCAAAAATAACGGGAGTAGAATGAACAACACTGTTGCGGCTGCGGCACCGAGTCCTACACCCCAAGGTGTATTTAAGATACCCCGCAGTGGATTTTGGGGGGATTGAATGTTGCTATTTCGATTGGGGCTAGAGGTAACTGATGTAGTTCTACCAACGCGAGAAAGTGGCACTGAGCCTGAGCTGTTGATCCCTGTAGCGGTGCGATTGATACTCGAAGGGGGAACGAAACTACCGCTATTGTCTGATGCTGTGCCCACAAAATCTGACACAGCGCGCAGAGCTTGCAGCACTTCCGTTGCTGATTGGTAGCGACTATTCGGTACCCGACTGAGCATTTTATTGAGAATTTTGGCAAACCACGGCGTGAGAGTTGGTACCCATTGATGCCATTTCCAGGTCATTGTGCTCTTATCAATCAGACTTTCGGGTTTGCGTCCCGTCATCATTACCACAACAGTAACTGCTAAGGCATACAGGTCGCTATTGGCATAAGCTTCACCAGTTTGAAGTTGTTCTCCAGGCGCGTAACCTGCCTTCCCAACCGTTGTTCCTTGATGAATTTGGGTACAGACTTCCAGTTGCGTCACACCAGCCTTTACAACCCCAAAGTCAATCAATACAGGGAGCTTATCTCGATCGCGAAAAATAATATTATCAGGTGAAATATCGCGGTGAATAATCCCCATCCCATGAATGTGCGTCAATACAGGCAACATATCTTGGAGAAATTGAACTGCCTCGGATTCTTTGAAAGTTTGATTATTTTTCAACCTGTCGCTTAAAGATTTGGCGACTGTCTTTCCTTCTGCATACTCCTGCACCAAAAAGAGGCGTTTTTGCTCTTCAAAGTTGGCTCTAAATTTCGGAATTTGGGGATGATTAATTTGGTACAATACTTGAGCTTCGCGCTGAAATAACTCTTTGGATTTTTTGAGTGCATCTCGAC